>MNYL01000077.1:30324-37947 GCA_001873075.1 Fibrobacteres bacterium CG2_30_45_31
CAGTACAACTACTGGCGGGGTTTTTTGAGTTGGGTCAGGTTCTTTTATGCTTAACGAATGGAAAGCGGATATACGGTATTTCCCACTTTTAGCATGTAGCGGCCGCCATTTGCCACAACAAGCGACTGGCTGGAATTTTTGACAATTCCCGAAGCAATTGTCTCGCCCTTCATATTCGTGAGCACATAACGCTCACCCACTTTAAGGCCGCTCGCGCTGATAGTCTTTCTATAAACATTAAGTTGTACAATTGAAAGAATATTAGAAGCCTTGCGGATGCCTGCCGGGAGATTTTCGCCTTCTTCTGCACAAGTTAAATCCTTCAAATAAAGTGAAGGATCATAAGCAACTCGTTCCACATTGAACTCTAAGGCCGTCGCCACACTAAAGTCCACGCTGTCCGTGGGAAGAGTCGTTTGCCAGCCGCTGTTTTTCAGCCAACGCCAATCAATATAAGCAGTCGTCCATTCTGGAGAATAAGGCATTTCCACATACGGGAAGTCCCAAGCGCCCTCGCCCCAAACAGACTCCGTCGTATTCCAATCATAAGCAAGGATAAATTGATGATTGGCACCTTTATACTTATAAGAAATCATCCGACACTTGGAAATATCTGAAGAATATGTGTAAACGGCGCGCACGTAAGGAGCGTATTCAGAAGCGCCCTGATCAAGTATGATGCTTGTCATTTCTGCGCCATCGGCAGACGAAGACGTTTCATCTGTAGAAGAACCTGTATTGCCTTTGGAATCTGTCTTATCCTTGTCCATCGTAAAAGACCATACCCCTTCTACAGCAGAAGATTTAGTCACAATCGGAGCGATGGGGAGAGCATCCGAAATCGTCGTTTCCCAATTCAAGTTCTTAGTATATGTCAGCGAATTTTTCGCGCGGAGATAGTATGTATCTTCATAATTATCTGTCACAGAGCCGTTGGAATAAGGATGATCAACATTCCACTTGGCCATCGAAAGTTTATTGGAATCCGCGAAAGCGAGAAAATCGTCCGTGCGTTCCTTGGTTCCCGTGCCCGTCAAGGAATCCGTAAATCCCCATTCCGTGATGAACACAGAGAGACCTGCGGCAATGGACTTGCGCACGCCCGCCGCATGATTCAGAGAAAGATTTGTTCCGCCGTGAGCATCTGCATTCACGGAATGCTGATTTCCATAATAGTGGTAGGTATAAGCAACGTTGTCATCCAGAACAGGGTTATCCACCGGATCACCTGTAGAAGAAGACCACATCGGAGTTCCGACAACGACCAAGTTTGTAGAATACTTGCGAATTTCAGTAATAACCGTATCCGCATAAGCCTTAAGCTCATCCCAAGTTTCCGAAACCGGTTCATTGTAGATTTCAAAAATTACGTGCGGGTATTTGCCATAGCGCTTGGCCATCACACCAAAGAACTCCGCGGCATCTGCCGCAGAAAAGCTCACCTGGCTGTCGTTGAACTTATATTTTGGTGTTCCATTCGGATGCAAGTTATAATAATAGCCGCCCTCGGAATGAAAGTCAATAAGCACATAAATGTCATTTTCGATTGCCGCCTGCACCACGGAATCCATTTGTGCGGAATAATAATCCGGGCGGGTCTTATAATTGCCATGACCCCAAGTCGCTACAACACCCATCGCCGAACGGATAAGCTCCGGATTGCGGGCGCCCACAAGGCTATCAATGTAGGAATGTCCATAAAAAGAAGAATTATTCGGCCAATACAGGCTCCAGCCAAGGCTCATACCCTTGAGCTGAACTTCCTTGCCATCGGCAACGCCGTTCACTGACCCATAAATTCGGCCGAACCCCGCAGAAGTCTTGTCAGCCTGCAAAGCACCGTAAGTACTCACGGGCCCTACACGAGTCGGCTGAATCGTAGCAAAAGCCATTCCTGCAGCAAGTGCAGTCACAGCCGAAATCGAAATTATTTTATTCATTTTTTCTCCACAACTAAAGTGCTACTTTGTACCTAAAACAATCCAATCCGCCGGAGCAATGCCCACAAAGCGAATATCATCCAAATAAATTTCAGCCGTGCTATCGTCAGCCATAAAATTGAATGCATTCACATCGGTCATCTCTGCATTGAATCGGAAGGCATCTATTGCATACTTCGACCATGCTGATGACAGATTGAAAGGCACCTTGTGATACTCTTTCGTTCCCGTCGAATCGCGCCGCAGCATCTGCAAATTGACGGTTCCAGAGCCTTTCGCCATAAATGACACAGAGACAAGGGAAGTCAGGTCAAAGCGGTAATTCTCAACCGCTTCATCAAAATCACCGCCGAGCGTAAAGCCCACCAAAGCAAACTTGCCGCCTGTAAACGAAGAATCAATATTCAACGTTGCATACAAGCTTTTTCCTGAATACGCACCAGCAGTAATAATCGTATTTGCCGTATCCGAAAAGTCTGGAGACACAAAGCTTTTGCCGCCTAAAGCAGAATCCGAGCCGACAAACCACCAGCCACAGCCCCAAGCTTTGCCGAGCAGCGTGTGCATATTCCAATTTTCAAAATCTTCTATCAACGTATATACCGTATCCGAAATTTCCGCGACATTCGTCGAATTCGAAGTCTGCATCTGGAATGTTTGAGTGGAAGCCTCGCCCGCGACATACACAAAGACAAAGTGCGTGCCCGCAGGGAGATCCTGCACTTCAAAAGAACCGTCCGCAGCCGTCACAGAAGATTTTCCAAGTATGCGGACGATAGCCCCAGAGAGAGGCGCCCCCGTCTTCAAAATTTTTCCTTTCAAGGCCTCCGGGGATCTAGCGACAAGGGCTTTTGGCAACGAATCCGCAAAGTTCACCAATTTCATTACCGAGAGCGTATCGCCGGAATTTGCCTCCACCAGTTTCCAGCCCGAAAGCGAAGAATCAAATGCCACCGCGCCCTTTTCGTTTGCCACCAGGGAGTCTTCGACAGAAAGGCTGTCAGAACCTATATTCCACACGCGGACCTTTGCAGATACAAGAGGCAAATCCGACGGAGTTTTGAATGTAATCGCCATTTTTGCCTCGCCTGCATTTGAACCCGTCCCATTTGATGCATGGTCAGTTGAACAAGTGCAGAACAACGCAAAAGAAACCGCTATTACAAATAAATTCAACGTTCTCATTTGCGACCCCCCTTGGCTCGCGGCAAAAGCTGAAGGCCCAGATGACACACTATACTCGGATTCTTTTCTTCGCGGGCAATAGCCAAAATGCGTTCGCGGAAATTATGGATTTCGAGCCGAACCTTTTCAAACGATTCCAGAGAAAGGCTGCACGTTACCGAAGAAACGCTGCGTTCGTCGGCAGCAAAGGAATCATAAACTTCGCGGTCAATTTCCAAATTTTTCAAGTGATACTTACGGAGCACCATGGAACGTACCCGCGGAGGCGTGGAAATCAGCGAATCCTTCACAACAAACTTGCCATCTGCGTCCACTGAGACAAATTCATTATCCTTCAAATATTTGATTGCAGTTTCCACCTGGCTTGCTTTGAGGCCTGGCGTAAACATCCGGCCTATTTTTGCAAAGCTCTCTCCTGCGGGGAGCAGCGGGAGCAAATCGCGGAGCACTGGAATGTACCACTTGGAAAAGAAACCCAACGCAGAATCCTTGAGCGCATATTCTTTATTATGCGACCGCACCGAGATCAGTTTCCGCAAAAGCGTTTCGCGGCGGTCCACATTTTTTTCGTTCCCAAACTGGACAAGAGCCTTAAAATACTCGGAATCAAGGTCGTTCAACTTGAACGAGGCTGCCAAAATTTCCGCATTTTCAAGCGAGAGGGGGCGCGCCCCGTCCAAGATGCGGGCAAAAAACGCAGAACCGCACACTCCGAGCGATTCCTGTAACGCGCGCATAGAGAATGCCTTGTCCGAGCATCTAAAAGCTTCGAGGACATCGCGCAGATATTCGCGATAGTCGAAGTACATTAGTACGCTAATTTTGGAAACACTTTTCATTTCGTTAAATATAAGTTATAAACAACAAAATAAAGATTATTTTAAAGCAAAATTCCATAAATTTTGGAAACAAAAGGAAAACAGAGAAATTTAAGGAAAATCAGCAAATACGACTTCACCTCGCAAATCTTATTTAGACGCTTTGCGTCACCAAAACCAATTTTTAGAAGTGCCCTTTACAGTTTCTCTGAAAATTGCTATGTGGTCAGAATATGAAACGAGGCCAAAGTGGGAAACATAAACACTTGCGTTTCAGCGTTTAGTGAGAATGATCCCTCACCAATGAGTTGGTGAAATGAGTGGGAGCAGGAATGAGAATCGGCTTCCAGGGCAATGTAAAAAGAATTTTTAGAGGTACTTTTCATCAGTAGGGAGATTGATATGTCTGAAGTAAAAAAAGAAATGAACGCAAAAGAAGCCATCGAACTTAGTCTTCGTGAGAAAAAAACGGTGGAGCTTTGTGATTTAGATGGAATGCAAGAAATCGCTTTGAATGCTGCTTGCGACACTTCTTGTGTGAATGAATCCACGGTGGACTATTGGGGAATGCGCGAGGGCGATGAATGGCACGTTTGTGTGCTTAACAACACTCACCAAAAGTGATCAAATATTGGGATATCGTACGATCCCACTCATAGCGGAACCGATAAGCATTGCGTACAATGTTTTCCCAATTTTCGGGTGCTGCGGCAAAAAGATCTGCCACTTCTTTTAGTTTTCGAAGCATTTGATCTGGCGCTGCAGCATCATCTACCAGCATGGCGTTAGCATTTTGAAAGTCACCATCGTAATTCGCTAGCAGGTTTGCACAGCCGACTTCCTTACCAGTCAAAGGGACGGTCCCTGCGGCGAGCGCTTTTAATACGAGGGAAGCAGAGGGTTCACGAGGATTGGCGGCAAAAAGGATATCGGCGCCCGCAAGCACCATTTTGAGTTCGTTGTCGTCTGGAGAAATGTCCATTGTGGTGATCTGGCCTGGGTTTTGACCTGCTACAGAACGATAGTATTCTCCCTCTGGGCTATTGTGCGAAACACCGACAATTACGAAAAAATTTAGTTTAGTGATGTCCGCGAGAATGGTCGCTAAGGTTTCAGACGTCCTGCCGGATTCTTCGTCCAGATGACAGTACATTACTAAATGATCATCAAAATTTTTCTCAATATGAGCTTCAAGTTTTTTCCGGGCGTGTCGTTTTGCATCTTCAATGGGGAGGTCTGCTTCAATGTTAAAATCCCAGACAGGATAGCTCACCCCGAACTGAATTCCTTTCAATTTTTTCTCATTGCGGCATAAAAAGCCACTGAGGCCACCGGGAAGGTTGCTGTTGAGCATGGCTTCTCGATATCCAGGGGAAGGGAACAGGACTTTGGAAGCATAAAAAAGGCCTGCTTTCAGCAAACTGACTTTACCCCAAAATTCATATCCATCCATGTTAAAATCGGCCCTGGAAAGTCCTATTTTTTCAATTTCTTGTTCAGTAACGTGAAAATCGTAAGTAATGTTATGAACTGTGAAAAAGAAGGGAAGGGTACCGAAAAGATCTTTGTAAACACTTTTTGCGAGGGCCCCCACGAGAGCTCCACCCCAATCGTGGCCACAAATCGCGATCGGTTGAAAATCAATTTCAGCGCAGTAGGTGAGTGCTGCTGAAGCTAAAAATGAAAAACGGAGATGATTGTCAGAGTAAGAATACCCTGACTCTCCATAAATGGCTGGACGGGCAAAATACTCATCACAACGGATATAAGTGTGCAGTGAATTAGGGCTTTTCCAGACTTCAAAAGGCATGTTACGGAGGTGCTCAATTCCACTAAAAACGCAAGAATATGCCGAAATATCCCCTAAAAGGGCCGGGTAGAATGGCGAACAGGTCAACACTTCGGTCCCCACACGGGCATAAGCCTCTGTTAGGTGGTTGACAGCGCCAGCAAGAGGACTGAGTTTGGTCCAGTCTCCAGCTTCCGGGCTAACGGCAAGGAACTTCACAAAAAACTCCAAAAAAAAATTTACCTTCGGCAAAGGCTTCTATACAAAGATATTTAATTAAATTACTTAGTGATAGTATAATTGCCTGTTTTTTACGGAGCAACAACAAAAAGGGACGAATGATGAAAACAATGCTACTAGTGGTAATTACTGGGGCCATGATCATCCTTTCTGGATGCAAGGGAACCAACGAAAAACGTGGTGACGAACATCTTAAGGAGGGTCGTTACCGCAATGCCATCAATTCTTACTTGGAAGCAAAGAATAACGGCAACGTTTCTACAGATTTTTATGATAATTTCTGCCTCGCTTTGGTAAAAGCGGCTGAAATGGAGAGCAAAAAAGATCCAAACAGCAGCTTACTGAGTGGTTATTTTTCGCAGACCATGAAAAATTTGGATAAGGTGGTCAAGCCGGAAACTGCTCAAGAAATCGCCATTTCCATGGCAACCGTTGGTAAATCTCAAGCTGCTGTGGATGCGGACTTGGGAACTACTTTGGACGGTTTTGCCAAGATCGACTCCGCTCTCGCTGTCGTAAAGCGTACGGGTGGTGCTGAGGCTCCAATCAAGGCGATTCGCACAGAAGCGGAAAATGCTTATGTCGCTCGTGTAATGCCTGAAGTTTTGCAAGAAGAAGATGTGGTGGTTCGTGAATATCACCTCCTTAAAATTGCTCTGATTGCTCCAGAAAATGAGCAATTGAAGCGCGAACTCAACAAGAGCCATATTGCTACTCGCGGTTATTTCTTGATTTTCGGTGAAAATCTTGGCGAAAAGGCATCCCCTCTTGTTGATAAGTGGGGTTATGTGATGGGATTCCCTTCAATCAATATTACGTCCACAGGTCTTACGGGTGAAATTCAGTTCTGGGCTTCTACTGGTAATAACACCGAACTAGAAGTGGAAAAGATTAAGCTCGTTTCTACCCGTGGTGATGAAGTTCTTGCGAAGCAGGTGGGTAATGGCTGGTGTGAAGCCGAAGTCATCGTTGGCAAGAAAGAAAATGCGAAGATTGAAAAGAAGAAGACTCCGTTTAAAGGCAAAGGCAAGCTCATGAATGAGTTCCAGTGTTCTGCTAATGTGTCTTTTACATTCCAACAAGGTTTCATTCCTGACTATGTGGAATACAAGGATCAGTACGGTTGGGGACGCAAATATTTGGGCCAGTAATACAAAGTCTTAAATCATTTTTTGAATTAGAATTGAAAAAAAGTCTGTCCCACGGCAGGCTTTTTTTGTGGCTAAAATTTTTAGGTTATAGATAATGACACCGGAAGCAATTAAACATTTGTTAATGACTTGGGCTGAACCTCAATTTAGGGCGTTTAGCATGTCCTTGATGCCTGGGGTAAGTTTTGTTTTGGGGGTGCGATTACCGAAATTACGTAAACTCGCTCGAGAGTTAGCCCTCGGTGATGTAGATCGGTATCTTCAAGAAGCGAGTGATGCTACGTTTGAAGAGATTATCCTACAGGGGATGGTTATTGGATATGCGGCAAAAGATTTGCCAAAAACGTTGGCCCGTATACAAACGTTTGTTCCCAAAATGGACAACTGGTCTGTATGCGATAGCTTTTGTGGAACGCTAAAATTTGTTGAAAAAAATCGTTCATCTTTTTTTCGCTTTTTATCCCCTTATTTTAAAAGCAAAGAGGAATATGACGTTCGTT
>MNYL01000104.1 GCA_001873075.1 Fibrobacteres bacterium CG2_30_45_31
TTTTTTGTCAAAGATGCTGTTTTTTGTTGAAAAACGTAAGTTTAAACAAAAAGCGGAGTCTATGCGCTATGCCACTCTAGCTCAGCTGGTAGAGCAGCTGATTCGTAATCAGCAGGTCGGCAGTTCAAATCTGCTGGGTGGCTCTTGCCCGGTTTCTAGGCTCCCCTAGGAACCGGGCCTTTTTATTTCTAAATATGGCCTCTATGAATATAGAAGGCGCGATCATTGTTCAAAGTAACATGGAAATCCTCGTTGAGGTTCACAATAAGAACTATGAGGAGGCGAGGGATGCCATTGCTCCGTTTACGGAATTGGTAAAAAGTCCCGAACATTTGCATACTTATAAAATTTCGCATCTTTCCCTTTGGAATGCGGCCTCTACCGGCCTTACCGCCCAAAATGTGATCGACCGATTAGAATCTCACGGAAAATACCCCACCCCCGCCCCCGTTGTCACCGAAATTGAAGAATACATGGGCCGCTATGGGCTTCTCCGCCTTATTAAAACGGCCGAAGGGCTCGCTTTGGAAGCGAATAACTCCATTCTTTTCACAGAAATTCGTCGTCTAAAAGAGGTGGCACCTCACATTCTCCGCTTAGATGGGGATTGCCGCGCTTATGTGGATTCAGGTCGCCGTGGGCATCTCAAAATGGTGCTCACCCTCGCAGGGTTCCCTGTCCAGGACCTCGCAGGCTATGTTCAGGGAGATCCCTTGCCGATCAAAATGCGTGAGACTACCCTCGAAGGGAAGCCTCTCGTTCTCCGTGATTACCAGAAAGAAGCCGCTCAAGTTTTTTACGCTTCAGGCTCCGAAAAAGGCGGCTCGGGCGTCATCGTTCTCCCTTGCGGTTCGGGTAAAACCATTATCGGTATGGCCGCTATGGCCCTCACCCAGACGCGTACCCTCATCCTCACCCCCAACATTTCTGCGGCGCGCCAATGGATCCGCGAACTCATTGATAAAACCACCCTTACTGTCAATGATGTCAAGGAATATTCTGGAGATGTCAAGGAAATTGGTCCAGTAACAATAGCCACCTACCAGATTTTAACGCAACGCAAACGAGTCAAAAAAGATTCTGAAGAAGAAAAGGAATCCGAAGAAGAAATCAAAAAGGAACTCACCAACTTCCCGCTATTTAGCGCGCACCGTTGGGGCCTTATGATTTATGACGAAGTACACCTTTTGCCAGCACCTGTATTCCGCATGAGTGCTGAAATGCAAGCCACAAGGCGGCTTGGCCTCACCGCCACCCTCGTTCGCGAAGATGGTAAAGAGACCGAAGTTTTCTCGCTTATCGGACCTAAAAAATATGATATTCCCTGGCGCGTTCTTGAAGCCCAAGGCTGGATCGCTACTGCCGATTGTTCTGAAGTTCGTGTTCCCATGAACCCAGAACTCAAAATGAAATACGCGCTCGCAGAAACCCGCGAAAAAATCAATATCGCAAGTACAAACCCTGAAAAGAACAATGTCGTCCGGGAACTCCTTGCCCACTATAGCGAAATCGAAGACCGGATTCTTATTATCGGTCAATACATTGACCAACTGGAAAAGCTTTCAGCCGAACTTCACATTCCTCTCATCACAGGCAAGACGCCCAACAAAGAGAGAGAAGTACTCTACTCGCATTTCCGTGATGGAACCCTTCAGCACCTGATGGTTTCCAAAGTCGGCAACTTTGCCATTGATCTTCCGGACGCGAGTATCCTTATTCAGATTTCAGGTACGTTCGGCAGCCGCCAGGAAGAAGCACAACGCCTGGGTCGCGTGCTCCGTCCCAAAGCAGATGGTCGCCAAGCGCATTTTTACACGTTGGTCACCCAAGACACGCGCGAACAAGAATTCGCCATGAACCGTCAGCTATTCCTCACAGAGCAAGGCTACGCCTACAAGGTTCTCAAAGCCCCCCTCTGTAATTTTGAGAATCCTGGAACTCCTTAAATGGCTTTTCGCAATCACTTTGTCACTGATCCGCACTTTTTCAAAGTACTTCTCGGATTAGCACTTCCGATTGCGCTACAGGATCTCATTAAATTTTCGTTGTCTCTTACAGACAACCTCATGGTGGGTAGCCTCTCCCAAGAGGCCCTTTCTGCGGTCACTCTCGCAAACCAGCCCTTCTTTGTTTTTTCGCTCCTCTCCTTTGGCATGGCGAGCGGCGGGGGCATTCTCACCGCACAATACTACGGCAAACACGATCCTCTTTCTATTTCCAAAACCGTATCCATTACTTTGAGTGTCGGTCTCCTGGGTGCATTTCTTTTTGGTTCTGTGATGCTTCTTTTTCCTGAATGGGTCATGGGCATATTTACTGCAGACCCGGTAATCATAGGCCTCGGCGTGGAATACCTAGAAATTCAAGGTTGGACCTACTTTCTTTTTGGATTCACCAACACACTCATCATGCTGATGCGAAGTACGCGCGATGTGAAGATTGGTCTCATCATTACCACCTGTACTTTTTTTCTGAATCTGTTCTTTAACTGGGTTCTCATTTTTGGTAACCTAGGAATGCCCGCTCTGGGCGTTCGCGGCGCAGCTATCGGTACCCTCACAGCCCGCATCATCGAATGCGCCGCCATGATTCTCTACATCCGATTCATGGATCGGCATCTCCATTTTCGATTCTCCAAACTTTTCCATTTTGACCCCATCCTTTTCAAAGATTTTGTGCGCTTTAGTCTGCCCGTAGCTATTAATGAGGGTGGATGGTCCACAGGGATCGCCGCCCAATCCGTGGTTCTGGGGCACATGGGCACCGCCGCCGTCGCGGCCTCCAGCATTGTGACTACCGCGCAACAAATAGCCCTCGTCTTTATCTTTGGCGTCGCGGGCGCGAGTGCCCCCATTCTCGGGAACCTTCTGGGCTCAGGAAAAAATTTGGATCAAGCGCGACCTTACGCCAATACGCTCCTTGCCGCAGGGCTTTTTGTAGGGGCGATTGCCTGCGTACTCCTTTATTTTTCCAAAGATTTTTTCATTCCCCTTTACCAGATTCCCCAGGAAACCAAGAACCTCGCCATTTCACTCCTCGTGATCCAATGTCTGATGACTATGACGCAAGCGTACACCACCCCCGCCATCGTAGGCGTTCTGCGTTCCGGGGGTGATACGTTGTTTACCACCTGTGTCGATATTGGTTGTCTCTGGCTGTTTTCCATTCCCCTAGGTTACCTCGCGGGGTTCTATTGGATGCTCCCCTTGCCGCTGGTATTCTTAATTCTCCGTTCTGATGAAGTCATCAAAATCCCCATTCTCATTTGGCGCCTTCGCCAAGGCAAATGAATCAAAAACGTGACGCGATAAAATCTGTCAAAAGCGCGTCTTTGAGTAGCCTGTGAACCGGTTTTCTGGATTGATTTTTTGATTGATATTTTGCACAAAAAAAGGCCCTCTTGCGAAGGTCTTTTTCACTTTTATCAAGAATCCAATTTTATTTGAAGTCTCTTCAAACTATTCTTTTTTACGGCGCAGGAGCAACGGGCTTTGGCGTAGTATCCGAAGTATTCAGCAACGTTTCGAGCGTCTCTGCAGCCTTCAAAAACTCGCTGGTATCATTACAAGATTTGGTTCCCAAAATTTTCTGCAAGTATTGCTTCTGCATCGGGACATCTTTCTCTGCTTCTGCAAATGAGGAAAGTTTGTATAAACACTGGCAAGTCTTGGAACCTTCCGGGAACTGTTCAATCGAACGTTTGAACACCACCTTCGCTTTTTCCAACTGCTGAACATCTACCAGACAAATAGCCATCCAGTACAAGGCTTCTTCTGCGAGTGGACCCGATTTCACCTGCTCGTACACCTGCTTAAAGCCCGCATACGCCAGTTTGAATTCACCGCGGTGGTAATCGGAACGCGCCGTAATAATAATCTTGTCCATCTCTTGCTGCATCGCGGCATCCAATTCTGTGCTATCCGTAGAGGCTTGGCCTTGAGAACCGCTCACCACGACCTTCTTTGCAAGAATCTTATCGGACTTCCCTAAAAGAAGATCTAAGCGATAAATGACTTCTTCCTGACGACTGTCATTCCTCTGAGATTCATCGGACATACTTGTTGCCAAAAGGGAAAGTTCAGCCCGCAAGCGTTTGTTCACTAAATCCTGTTCTGCATACATGGAATCAATGACAGCCCGCAAAGAATCAATCTCCAAACGCATCTCATTCGAAGATTTATTCACTTCCATTTTAACATCGTTACCAACAGATTTCATCTCTTTGGTGCGAAGCATCGTGATGCTGGAACATCCCGAAAGCACAATTCCCAAAAGGGCTAAACATCCGATAAATAAGCGTTTCATAAAAATCTCCCAACAAAACCACGTTCACAAAAAAAATCACTCAAACAATTACTTCTTAATATTTACTTTAAAATTCGCACGACGGTTTTGGGCAAAAGCTTCTTCGCTTTGACCTTCCACCTTTGGATTTTCCTTGCCGTAGCTCACGGTTTCCATACGATTTGAAGAAACGCCATAGGCCACCAAAAATGCTTTCACCTTCTCAGAACGCTTACTGCCGAGAGTCATATTATAATCTTCGGTACCACGAGCATCCGTATGCCCCGCAACGGTAATAGTAAAGCGAGGTTCCTTCAAGAGAATGTCACCCACCTGAGTCAACAATTCCTTAGCACTTGCAGTCAATTCTGAACGATCGAAATCAAAGTAAACTTCATCAGACATGATCTTATTAATCATCGCTTCCACTTTAGCGCGTTCCGCTTCCAGACGTTCTGCCGCTAAACGTTCCGATTCCAATCGTTCACGTTCCGCAGCAGCAGCGGCTGAATCCGCGCTGGACATATTCTTCGTTGTAGCGGGGGCTTCTTTCACCGTCGGATTCACTACAGGTTCGTCTTTCTTCGCACATGCCAAGAGAGCGACAGTCACCAAAGCGGTAACCAAAACCAACTGCATTTTTTTCATCATTTACCTTCCTTTTTGAGGGTGTTATCTTCATTCTTGCCGTACCAGGACCACGTGGGCGAAGTATTATCGCCGCCATTCGTAATACGAGTCACATTAGACCCATCTTTGCGCATAATGTAAATCTGATGCGAACCCGTCCGATCACTGGAGAATGCGATCAGCATTCCATCCGGCGACCAGGTGGGGTGTTCGTTATTCCCCGCATTCGAGGTTAACTGAGTAATATCGGAACCATCAATAGCACAAGTATAAACATTCATCTTTCCCCCATCCATGGAGGTATAAACGATGCGATCGCCTTCGGGAGACCAGGAAGCCCTTTCGTTGTAGCGTCCCATAAAAGTCACGCGGCGCACATCGCTGCCATCTTTACCCATCACATAAATCTGCGGAGAACCCCCGCGATCACTGCTGAAAAGGATTTCCGAAGCATAAGGGCTCCAGGCAGGGCTTACTTGAGACGATTTGGAATAAGAAATTTTTTGAATTTTATTCGTATTGGGGTCGCCTAAATACAAATCCGATTTTCCGTCTACAATCCCTGCATAAAGAATCTCACCCGTCACCGGATTTACTGCAGGGCTGAAAGTTTGTGCATGCTGTGGAAACAAACGTTTTTCCTTTCCTGTAGATAAATTCTTTTGAAACAATTGCGATTTTCCATTGCGAAAACTCACGAAAATAATATCCGCATTTCCCAAAGACCATACCGGCATCATACTAATTGAAGTATCGAACGTCAACTGGCGACGATTAAATCCATCATAATCGGCAATCACCACCTGTTTCACATTGTCCATCTTAGAAACCCAAGCAAGCTGCGTAGAAGCCACACCCAGTTCACCCCAGAGTTGCTTAATTACTTTATCTACAAAATGATGTATCGTGCGGCGCACATCCTTCATCGCCACCACATAGGATTCACCGAACACAAGATCCTTGGTCTGCGAAGCATATAAATAACAGGAAAGCTTCACGCGACCTTCAGCCACCTTATCCAAACGCCCCGTCACATAAAACTTCGCACGCTCCCGACTAAACTTCACCAAGTCAAATTTGGAAGAGGGGACCGCCGTAAATCGACCTGAAAGATTAAAATCTCGTTCAATCACGTCGTGCGTTTTTTCCTGAAGACTCGCAAAATTATTACCATCTTCTACAAAAGGCACAACACCAATAGGCATCGTTTTAAAAACGGAAATACCCACATTCACATCAATAGTATCAATAGAAGCAAAAGACACCGTTGTGCAAAATAAAAACAAAAAAGAAAAGTAAAAAGGCTTCGTCATTCTTTCAAACATAGCAAATAACTCTTTGTGAAGCCACATTTGTGTAGACTTCTCAATTTGGCGTAAAATTAAAATTCAACGAAAGCGCCGGCGCGCGGTAATTCGGCGGGAGTTCTGGCACCTTAGAAATCTGAACAGCACGCATTGACAAGTGATCCCACATATTATTCCCCGAAGAACGCCGGAGCGTAATATTCGTCACTGCACCAAAACGATCCACCGTAAATTGCACAGTCGTCTTGGTATCCTTCGGCACATTCATCCCCGATGGCGGGTTGAAATGCTGCATAATAATCTGTTTCAATCGTTCAAGATAGACTTGCATCAATGGATCCATATCCACAGAACCCACCGGGTTCAAACTCGATTCCTCGGTAAATGAAGGCAAATCCATATCATCTTCGAGAGGAGAATCATCCGTATCTTCTTCCTCTTCTTCTGGCTCTGGCGGAGTGGGTGGCGCAGGTTCCGCTTTAGCTTTCGCAAGCTTGGGCTCCGGGGGGAGCGGGCGCTCAACAGGCTTCACTTCTTTTTTCACCTCTGGTTTCACCTGGGGTTTTGGCCGTGGGCGACGATGTCTCACTTGAGGTGTCGCAGGCTTCTGCAACTGAACCAATTCAAAAACTTTTACTTCTTGTGGGGGCTCCGAAAAATGAACCTGATTAATGGCAATCAGGACACCGATCACAATGATGTGAAAGAATACTGACGCCCCGAAAATTTTCGGGAGCTTGTCATCAAATCCAGATTGAAAATAAGGAGACTTATTGCTCATTTCCCGACTTTTTCACCTTCTGGCAGCGTCAAAAATCCCAACTTAGTCACACCCGCTTGCTGCACTACAGACACCACCTTCATCACGACCCCATAAGGAACCGCCTCATCCGCATTAATCACCACCGCCATTTGACCATCCCAAAGGGACTTGAAAACATTCCGAAAATTGGGAAGCTCCACTTTCATATCCGCGATATAAACTTCTTCATTCTTCGTAATGGACACTTTCAACAGTTTTTCCTGTTCAATCGTCGGTGCTTCCGCCTTCGGAAGATCCACCTTCACTCCCTGACTCATCAAAGGAGCACAAATCATAAACACGATCAAAATGGAAAACACCACATCAATCATATTCGTGAGATTCATGTCCTGATTAATCGTTTTGCCGCGGCTTCGCTTCACGCTGCCCCCTTAGCCTGCCACTTCTTCAAGCGCAAGCAAGTCCCCGCGCTTAAACAAGCTCAACACGCGAGAGCCAAAGTTATAATAGGCAATTTCATTTTCGCCCGTGCGGGACACAAACATATTATACCCGGCAGAAGCAGGAATAGCGACCACAAGGCCACCCACCGTCGTAATAAGCGCCATTGCAATACCTGGGGCCACAACCGTCAAATCGGCAGAACCATGCTGACCAATTTGGTAGAACGCGACCATAATGCCCCACACCGTACCGAGCAAACCAAAGAATGGCGAAAGGTTTGAGCAAATACCCAAAAAGCTCAAATGGCGATTTTCGTCCAAACGAATTCCTTCAATGGAGCGTTGAATCGTATCTTCCAAAAGGGACGCCCGATGCTGAATAGAATCGTAGCTCACAAAATTACTGAACTTAGTAGCCTCAATCAGCACTTCTTCTGTAACGCGTTTCAAAGCGCTATCCGCAGAAGACTTGCACAGCTCCTTCAAATCCACAAAATGTTCCACATGGATAAACTGATTAAAAAACCGAGCATTTGACTTCTGATTCTTGCGAAGGAAAAACATTTTGGTGATAATGATGCCCCAACTGCCGAGGGACATCACTGCAAGGATACAAAGAACGATGATCGTCGCAATATCGGATTGACGAAGCATCTGAATAAGGGGCATGTCCATTAAAACCTCCATAGGATACGGAAACAAGTTAGAAAAATGAGACACAGGAAAGCCACACGGAGAGAGAGAAACGAGGGTCGATGAAAGCGGGGAGAATCGTAGCCATGCGGTAATTGATTATAGCCCACTTTTGGGTGCTACCTTTTCAATATTCTTT
>MNYL01000010.1 GCA_001873075.1 Fibrobacteres bacterium CG2_30_45_31
AGCGCATAGAGAAATCCGAGAAGCGCTCCCCACCAGTTACTTCCGGTGAGCGAACGTCCGAGAAGCATCGCCGAGACGAATGCAACCCAGATAATGAGAATGAACTTGAATCCAACGGCTCTCGCGATGTCCATCATAAAATACAACAGAGCGAGCGGATGGTAGGAATCCCCAGAAAGGGCATCAATGGTAGGCACACCACCCAAACGAGAGTCATCCCATTCGGTGACGACCAAACTATTCGCTCGAAGCACTTTGGTTCCAATCGAATTCAGTTGGTCGCTATTGAGCATTAACTGGGAAGGATCGAAAACGAATTCCCGAAAAATGACCAAAAGAAGAACGAAGAAAATAGCGGCAGCACTTGCCAAAAAACCATAATTTTTGAGAAAGGAATTATTCATGCCTGTAAAGTAAAAAAAAGAACCACCCCTATGAGGAGCGGTTTCGTATTAAAATACTCAGAAAGGACTTTTAATCTGCAGAGTGCTCATCGATTTTTCGGGAGTTTATCACATGATAAATGGAAAAAGCAGAAATAATAAAGATCACTATAAGAACGAAATACTTGATGACTTTAGCCATTGTGACTCCTTTGATTTGATCAACAAATGCGCCCATTAATTTACTTTTTTTTGCATAAGAAAGCAACTAACCTTTTTTCTGCACAATGAAACAGATGGCCGGAAGCTTTTTATGCTCGCTCTCTTCACTGGGAACGATTTCCATATCAATAATTTTACAGGGCAGATCCTGGAGCAGAAATTCAATGCGCTTGTTATCGAATCCGAGCCAGATATGACCATGGGTTTCGCGGAGTTCTTCTTCATTGTGTTGAGCGAGATCCAGTAGCGCCAGTATTCCATCGGGTTTTAACAGTCGGATCGCTTCCTGAAGTGCTTCTCCCGGAGAGGGCGCATGGTGAAGTACCTGACTCATCAACACCAGATCGGCACACGCGTCGGGAAGTGGAATTTTTGTCATATCCGCTTCAAGAGGCCTGATGTTATTGACGCCTTTGTCTTTCGCAATTTTGGTGAGACCTTTAATGGTTGCTTTTTGAATATCGACGGCGGTCACCTTTTGGCATCGGTGGGCGAGCATAAAACTGAGGTCCCCGCCTTCTCCGCAACCGATATCGATGGCATGCTCATAGGGAACCATGAGTTTAGAAAAAAGACTAATCTGCGCTTTGAGGCTTCCGCCGGCTTCATCTAGCTTATGAAACTTAGGTGAATAATTATTGCGCCGCTGGGTGAGCATCCCTTCTACTTTACTGTGTACGATATCACAGTCCCCCAGTTGAGTCCATGCTTTGCGTATCATGTCCAAAATGCTATCGCTCATGTAAAGATCATCGCTCAGTCCATAAAAGGCTTTGGTGCCTTCGCGGCGGTCCTTTAACAAACCGCAACTGGAAAGTTTGGAAAGATGCCGACTGGCGTTAGACTGATGAATATCCAAAATTTCCTTTAATTCATTAACGGTGAATTCGGAGCGGGCAAGGATCATCAGAATTTTCAAACGGGTTTCATCAGAGATGGCGTTGAACAACTCCATATTGGGCTGAAGAGGTTCTGAATGAGATGTTTTTTCTTGCACAGCAAACTCCTAAAAAGAAAAACGCAAAACGGAATGCAAATAATTTATCTTTTTCCGCGTGATTCGAATTCACTTTCATTTACTTCTCCCTTCGTTACTGGTCATACTGGCATTTCTTTCGCCTGTGATGGCGAATCCTTATGAGAAAAGTCTTTCTCTCGACGTTCCTCTTTCTGTGGGGGCACTAACCTTGTTCTTGGCAGGGCAGTATTCCTTTCAACAAATGGAAATTTCTGGAGACCCTCGCGCAAAAGAGGATCTCATGCCTTGGGACCGTCCCTTTGCAGGAACTTGGAACCCCACTGCCGGTACTGTGAGTAATGTCCTCTCTGTATTTGTCGTCGCTCCGTTTGCAATGGGAGCTCTCGCGTGGAAAGAGGGAGATATGACGGGGTCTGATTATGGAACTTTTCTTTTAATGGCGGTTCAGATTGTGGCCATTGAAAATGGTTTGAATTTAGCTTGTCGAAGCTTAAAGGTTTGGCCCCGGCCTTTCATGTATGGGCGAGAGGGGGGCTCTGCGCGGGATGATCCTGAAGCCCAAGGTTCCTTTTATTCCGGGCATAGTTCGGCGGCTTTTGCCACTGCTGTTTTTACGGGAATATGGTTTCAAAAAATGTACCCTAATTCTTCCTGGACTCCTTGGGTTTGGGGCGCGAGCTTAGGGGTAGCTACTACGGTTGCCATACTTCGCGTGGCTGCCGGTAAACATTTCCCTTCCGATGTTATTGTCGGGGCGTTGGTGGGTTCTGCGATCAGCTATTCGGTTTTGAAAATACATGAAACAGAGGAAAATCAGCTCGGCCTCGCGGCATTTCCGGGTTGGATTGGGCTTCAGTATAAATTTTAATTACGAAAGTACTTCCTTCTTTATTCGAGATTATATTGGAGCAATGATTGGCTCAAAACTGTTTTTTTCTTGTGCTTTATCCCTTATTTTGTCTTCTTGGATATTCGCCGCCCCAAATTCCTTTGAAGATTCTCGAGATTTTAAAACCTATCGAACCATTTCTTATGGTCCTCATACTTGGTTTGCGGAAAATCTCCAGTTTTCTTCTACCTCCATCAAGGTATTTGAAAAAAAAGGAACTTTTTACCCTAAAGAGGATCTCGCCTCGATTTGCCCCGATTCCTATCGCGTGCCAACGCTTACCGACTGGGCCACACTAGAAGAGACCCTCTCGGGTTCCCAGATGCGTGCTCTTCTTAAAAAGTTTATTGGAAAAGGGGTCCTCGGTTATTATCAGATTGATGCCTCGAAAAAGAATATAGAGGTGGGCAAGCAGTTTGCTTATTTTCAGGTGGGTTCCGATTCAAAAAATGCCATGGAAATTGATCTCAAAAAGGGCAAAATGCGAATGGTGGAACTCTCACCGCAATCTTTAGTGGCCACTCGCTGTGTGAAGGATCGAGATCTTCTTGCTGAAAAAGGAATTCAAAACGGCAAATTCACCGACTCTCGCAATGGAAAATCTTATGCGGTCCTTTTACAAGGAAAAAAATTGTGGATGACAGAAAATCTGGCTTATGATTTTCCCCAAAAAGGGGAAAAAGGAAACGTGAATGATACATTGGTTTCGTCTAACTGTTATTTGGAAGACCAAAAATTTTGCAAAGAATTTGGACGTTACTACACTTGGATGGAGACCAAGAAAGCATGCCCTTCAGGATGGCATCTCCCCGGTGATGCAGAATGGCGTGATTTTCAAAAGGAACCCAAAAATGTGAATTGGAAGCAGATAGGGCGAGGGGGTTGTCATAATTGGGATTCTTATTGTGATTTTGATAATACGGCTTTTTATTGGTCTGCTTCAACGGTTCGCAAAGGAACTGCTCGCGGTTGGGAATTTCGAAAATCCAGTCATACAGTGAACAGAGAAGATCAAGATCAGAAAATGGGCATGTATGTCCGTTGCGTCATGGACTTAGAATAGTTTTTTTCTTAAGCCCACGGCGAAAAATTCATTTACAACCAAAAAGGCCTTGATACTGCGCAATAGTGCGTTGCACTGCTGTCCAAAACAATTTGTACGCATCATCGCCAACAAAACAGGTTTCTTTTCGGAACGCAAAATTCGGGGGAGATGGGTGCTTTTTGACGCGGACGTTTAATTCGCTGAGTCAGATTGTTCTGAACAGTAGTGGATGGCGAAACAAAAACGCCACTTCCTGGGGAAGTGGCGTTATGGATACGGAAAACGTTATTTCAAGATAAAGACTCGACTATTTCCGATCCGGTCGCGAACAATGTAAGTTCCCGATTTCAGAGTAATGGCCATGGATTGACCTTTTGCTAGATCATATCTTGCAACCCTCATTCCGATCACGTTGTAGAATTCCACGGAGGTGTTTTGTTGTGCAATGATTTGGCGATCCCGAATCAGGAAGTTTGACTCCAGGGCCAAATCAGCATTTTTCAACACAATGGTATTTTCCGAAGAGCTGGAGCTTGTCTCATATTCAGAGGAGCTGGAACTTACTTTTTCATTCGAAGAACTGGAGCTTGTTTCATACTCGGAGGAACTGGAACTGATGCTGGAACTACTGTAATCTTCAGATGATGAACTGCTTAGAGCTACTGACTGTTGAACGAAAATGATCATAAATCCATTTTCAGAAGAAAGTCCATCGTTGTCGGTAACACTGAATTTCAGCCAGTCAAACCCATAATATCCCGCATCTGGCGTATACTTGATCGAATCGGATACAAATTCCACAGTTCCATTCATGGGTGACTGCACTAATTTATAGGACACGACCGATCCCTCTTTATCTTCTGCATGAATGGCAATCGTTTTTGTGTCATCAATAACGACTGAATCCAAGATATCTGCTACAGTTGGCATGTCATTTACAGGAGAAACCGTAATCGTAAATTCATCTGTGATTTGCATTTCATTATTATCCTGACTATAAAGTCTGATTGTTGCAGAACCAGAAGAATCTTCCGCAAGGGTAATATGAAGCTTGTTATCCTCTAACTTCAGAGTTAACAATGTCGTATTACTGTTTTCGATCCGGGAAATAGGCATAGTCGCGGATTCCACATCACTAAAGACTTCGGAAACATCAATTGATTCTACTAAAGCATCTTCATCAACCTGGATATCTTGAATCGGATGAGCGACCACAGGCAGATCATTAACCGCGTTAACGGTTACGGTGAGGGTTACAGAGACACTATCGGTTGCATCATAAGCGGTCACAGTAATCAGAGCTTCACCAAAAGCGTCTGGCTGTAATGATAAAATCAGACTGTCATTCCTGTTCACTGCTAAAACGAGGTCTTCGTCATCAGATTTCACTTTGTATGTTAACTCATCGCCATCAATGTCACCCAGATGCTCCGAGAATGCCAGAGTCGGAAGTATAGAATCTTCATCGACCACAATCGCATCAAATGCCGCCAGAATTTCGGGTGCATCATTGACCGCATTTACCGTCACGGCAAAGCCCGTAATAACAGAATCACCTTCTGAATCTGTGGCTGTAAGCTTGATGGTCGTATAACCATTCGCATTATCTTTCAGCCTGAAATTCAGTTTCCCATCGGTTGTCAATCCAACTTGAACCAGGTTTGTATCGCTGGATACCGCACTCAAGGTGAGATTTTCAAGGTCTTCAACATCACTAAATACACCGCTCAGGTCAATATCAGCAATGGTTTCCTCTTCATCGGTTGTCACATCACTCAGGACTTTCGCCACTACCGGTACATCATTGACGGAATGGACTGTGATTATCACGGTATCCAGTACGCTTAATCCAGAAGTATCTGTTGCTGAAATAATGATACTATCCTTTCCATATACGTTCTCTGCCAAAGAGATCAGAAGTTTTTTTGTTGTCGTTGGACCAGATTGTACTGTAGAAATTTCAGCATCGGCAAAAGCCGCATTCTTATAAACGATTTCGTAAGTCAATGAAGCGTCATCAACATCGCCAAAAACAGTGCTCAAGTTTACGGACGAAATTTTTGCGTCTTCCTCGGCATCAATATCCGTAATGTTATTCACATAGGGAGCATCATTGAGTGGGTTAACGGTCAATTTCATTGTCGCCTGTGTTTTTCTTTTGTTTTCATCAGTTACTTCTATTGTAATGATTGCCTCTCCATTGGCATTTTCTTTTAATGCCAATGTCATGCTACTTGTGTCACCAGAGACATCCACTAATGCCGCGTTTGAAGTCTTGAATGTATAAGTCAAATTAATTCCGCTAAATAGTCCGGACAGAGAGATTGGAGCTAGAATGGCATCTTCATCAACGACTACTGTGTCAAGTACTTTCTGTTGAATGGGTTTCCAGAATGGGGATTGGGCAATGGCAAATTTGCCGCAATGATTAACTACAGCCCATACTGTTCCTGTTGCCTCATCATGTCCATAGGTCCCCAAAGGGTCACTCGCTTGCCATGCTCGATTCACAAAATTAGGAGCCCCCCCTTTATTACGATCAACCGCCCAATAAATAACGTCATTCGTATCCGTTGAAATCAACGCAATCGATCCGTTACGCAATGAATCCAGGTTTGCAGTGGCATCATAGTTCATGGACAGAACAAAAGTCGATGTTGTATCTGTGGAATAGGTGCTGTTCATACCCCATAGATTCAAAATTTTACTATGCAGACTCGCAATCGTATCGGCATCTGACCACCCGGTATTCACCAGTTGTCTGAACTTTCTGTCATAATAATCTCCCGCTGTCGTTGTATTGACACCCTCTAATATTTTCATTTCCGTTCCGTTATAAGAGTCTGTAACACCAGTATAGGTCTTACCTTGCTCAATGATAAACTCCTTACCATTAAGGCTCGCTCCCTGTCTTTCTCTCCAAGCCCAGCGACCGGTTAATTCCGGTGTTGTTGAAATAGAATTTGTCGAACCAGAGGGTACTGAGTAGTGATCTAAAGTCACATTATCCCCATCAACAGTCACGATATAATACCCGATGTCATAGAGTTTTTGAGAAACGGGTGTCTTACGTGAAAACCCGAAGGTTTTAATATTGGCACTGTCTAATGGTGTCTTTTGTGGTGTGTAAAATTTATAGCTCATAGAAGCGGCTATCAGTTGACGCACAGAAGCATCTGAATTCAGGTCGGAATCTTCAATCAAAGAATATTCATGTACATGATCATGACCTGTAAACAGAAATTTTGCATGATGCTTGTGTAGAGAACGGATAAAGGTATTGGTTCCTGCAGTATCTGAAGTGATTCCACTAAACAGATTGTCTGAGTGATTACTCTGAATGAGACCTTTGTGTGAAAATACAAAAGCATGGTTTCCTACAGGCTTGTTTTCTAAAACAGAATCGATCCATTGTTGTTGAGTCGAGCTTACCCCGTAAGAGGCTCCGGTCGAATCTTGAAACTGATCGATCATAATGAATGTGGCGTTTCCATAATTAAACGCATAGCTCAGTCCGTTCAGCCCACTGTTCGGACTTGAAAAATCTGAACCTAATTGAAAGGTCGTATAATTTTCCGGTCGGGTAATCGGATGAATATTTGCGCTGTCTGTCCAGTTAAATGCATTATCTGGAGTCCTATTTTGAATTCCGTAACGGGTCTGCGGAAACACCCGAAAAAATTCTTTTGCTGCGGTTTTAGAGTCTTCATGGTTCCCGCGAATAGGGAAAAATCCGATTCCTGCATTATAGAGTTCTTGTGTATAGGTTACTCGCGTATCAATAGCGGCAACTGCCATTGCATCAGAGGATGCTTTATCTGTAATGTCGCCTACAGTAGTTACAAATGTAACCCCGTGTCGAATCATTTCTTTATTGACCTGATTAATAATACCTACAGCGACTGAATTCGGATTTTTAAGATCCACATCATTGGACCACTGTGTATCTCCGATTATGCCGAACTTCCATGGAGCGGCCTCTGCCAGACAGGCAAGGCTGCAAAGTCCTAAAAGGATTCCAATTGATTTATTCATTGTTTTTTCTCTTGTTTGGGGTTATTCGATTGGCGGTTAAAACCAAAGGTTCCTTTTGCCGGTTTCTTTGAAAAATTTGGATTTGCTGGATTCTTTCGGGATCGACTGGGATGCTCATTTTTTCTCCTAGTTATCGTGATTGAATTTAAAGAATATAGGGCCCACGTCTGAAAATTGGTTTGCGAAAGACAAAATCGAATGGATCAAGCAAAATGGATGGGCGTAGACATGAGAAGTGACGAATATTGATGATATTCGCCACTTTGGTGGGTCATGAATGAATTTTTAGAGGAACCCTAATCAGCTATTGAATTGTTGTGGAGATGCGAAGCGCTGCTGCCACATCCTTAATTTTGTTTTCACTGTAAACGCTGAATTGAGCTTTTGTTTTATCTCCGAGTTTCTTAACGGCCGCAACGGTCCAAGCCATATTATCTGCATCTTTTTTAAAGTCTTCGCGGTCACCGATGTATTCCATTTCTACAAACAGATTGTTAAGAAGTCCTGCGGTAGGAATTTCCAAGCCTACGAAGAATGGAAAATAGTTAGTGTCTTCAGCATATTCCGGTTTAACGGCATTAGGCGCTGTGGCGAGATCATCATTTGTTCCAGTGACAATCATCGCCGCTTCACCATAAACGCGTAGTGAAGGCATCACTGTAAAGGATGC
>MNYL01000211.1 GCA_001873075.1 Fibrobacteres bacterium CG2_30_45_31
CAGAAGCCTCCTTGGAACAAATTAAAGCGCAACTCGCGAAAACGGAAGTGCGTGCTCCCTTTGCAGGGACCCTCGGATTTCTGAACGTTTCCAAAGGGGCCTGGATGACGAGTGGAACGAGCATCGCGACGCTCTCTTCCGTGAACCGTTTGAAAGTGGAATTCGCCCTTCCGCAGCGTTATGCGACAAGTGTTGGAAAAGGCCGGACCGTGACGGTGCGGGATGAGGAACAAAATTTGCGAGTAGAGGGAAAGATTGAATCCCTGGAGCCGAATTTATCTGATGCGAACCGCAGTCGCATGATTCGCGCGGTGATTGACAACGGGAAAGGAAAATTCCTCTCCGGTGGTTTTGTCAAGGTGAACGTGAGTTTTGAAGCGCCTAAGGAAATGCCCATGCCGATTCCCAGTGAAGCGGTGACGCTCGATGATGCGGGCGCTTATGTGTTTGTCGCGAAAGGGGGAAAGGCGGTACAGACACGTGTGAAAACGGGTCTTAGAACGCCTATTTCCGTGGGAATAACCAGTGGCCTCAACGAATCGGATACCGTGATTGTCTCCGGGATGATGAGTATGAAAAATGGGGCTTCTGTGAAAATCAAAGAGATTCGTAATGCCATGCATTATGAGGTGACTCCATGAGCCTTGCGCAAGTTTCGGTGCGCCGGCCTGTGTTGATGACTGTACTTGCCATTGGTACGGTGTTGCTCGGGCTTTTTGGTGCCATGAGTCTGGGGGTTCGTGAGTACCCCAATGTGGATTCCCCAATCATCACGGTGAGCACGAATTATAGCGGCGCGAATGCGGCCGTGGTAGAAGCGGAAGTCACGGAAATACTTGAAGAATCCATTAACAGTGCTTCGGGTATAAAATCGCTGACCTCCACCAGTAGCGATGGAAGTTCCACGATTAAAGTGGAATTCGAAGTGGGCACGGATCTCGAAACGGCCGCAAACGATATCCGCGACCGCGTTTCCCGCGTGCAGCGAAAGCTCCCCGATAATGCGGATGCTCCTACGGTATCCAAGTCGGATTCCGATTCAGAACCGATTCTCATTGTGAGTCTGCTTTCCGATACCCGCGATGCCATGGAAATTTCAGAAATTGCGCGCAATCAGGTCAAGGAAAAGTTGCAGACGATTCCTGGTGTTTCTGAAGTTTCATTGTGGGGGGAAAAGCAGCCGGTCGTGCGTCTCTGGCTGGATCCTCTGAAAATGCAAGCTTTGGGAATTACCGCCGCAGACATTAGTGCTGCTCTCGATGATGAAAATCAGGAACTCCCCGCAGGTAAAATTCAGGGCCAGACCATGGATTTATCCATTCGAACTCTGGGGCGTTTGAAAGACCCTGCGGAATTTGCCGCTGTCGCTATTAAGACGACAGACAAAGGGGTGGTTCGTCTTTCGGATGTCGCCCAAATTCATTATGAACCCAAGGATCCCCGCACGGGTTTTAAACGCAACGGGAAAAATGTCATTGCGATTGCTGTTATTCCCCAGCCAGGTTCAAACCATGTGGAAATAGCCAATGAATTTTACAAGCGTATTGAGAATATTAAACGCGAACTCCCTTCAGATGTAGCGATTGTGAGCGGCATGGATACTTCGGTGAATATTCGTGCTTCCATTCGGGAAGTGGTGGAAACGATTATCATCGCTTTCCTTCTCGTGCTTGCTGTCATTTTCCTTTTTCTCCGCGAAGGTCGCACCACACTTATTCCCATGATTACCGTTCCGATTTCTCTGGTGGGAAGTTTTTTCGTTCTGTACTTTTTTGGCTTTTCCATTAACGTGTTAACGCTTCTCGCGATGGTGCTTGCGATTGGTCTTGTGGTGGATGATGCCATTGTGATTGTGGAGAACATTTACCACAAAGTGGAACACAAAATGACTCCGGATCAAGCGGCTGTGGCGGGAACCAACGAAATCTTTTTTGCGGTGATTGCCACTTCCATGGTGTTGATGGCGGTGTTTGTGCCGATGCTTGCGCTGGGGGGCACCACGGGACTTTTATTCCGGGAATTTGTGACGGTCATGATCGGGACGGTTCTTATTTCCACGGTTTCGGCGTTAACGCTTTCTCCCATGCTCTGTTCCAAATTTTTGCGCCAGCAGAAGAAGGGCCGATTGTTTATGATTACAGAGCCCTTCTTTGAGAAACTCAATGCGCTTTATGCCGGTGCTCTCGATAAGTTTATGAAAGTGCGCGGTGTTGTATTTGTACTGATTCTCACTCTGGTGGGCATCGCTTTTTATTGCTTTACACAGATGTCGAGTGAAATGGCGCCACAGGAAGATAGTGGCACGATCATGGTGAACGCGAGTATGCCTGAAGGTGTGGGGATGACAAGAAACAAGATGCTCGCAGAAGGTCTTGTGGATGGCGTCACGGCGGTGATGGATTCTTCTGAATATGAAGAAATTCAGGCAGGCGTTCGTGGCAATGGAAGTTCGATGATTCGAATAACGCTCAACCAGGACAAAAGTAAACGGCGCTCTCAAAGTGAAATTGCCCGCGCTATTCAGGGCATGAGTCCGAATTACCCGGATATGCGCATTATGGTTATAGAACCGCAGAGTATCAGCAAACAGCGCGGTGGACTTCCGGTTCAGTTTGTCTTGCAGGCGCCAAGTATTGATGTGCTCCGCGATCTTGTGCCTCGCTTTATGGATGAGGTCAGTAAGGACCCCACTTTTACCGTGGTCAATTCGGATTTGAAATTCACCAAGCCGGAACTCCATATTGAAATTCTTCGTGACAAAGCGCGCGAAGAGGGCGTTTCCGTTGCGGACATTGCGAGTGCCGTGGAACTTGGTGTCGGCGATCAGAGCTATGGTGATTTTTACAAAAACGGGCGCCAGTATGATATCATTGGTGCTGTGGGCTATGAATATCGGGATAAGCCTACTGCTTTAAGTGCTCTCACGGTGCGCAATAAAAACGGGGAATTGGTGCCGCTCGATCATTTTGTAACGTATGTGGAACGCTCTTCTTCTCCATCGCTGCCGCGATACAACCGCTTCAGTTCCGCGACCATTTCTGCTGGCCTCGCCGAAGGAAAAACGGTGGGGGATGGTGTCGAAGCCATGCGCACTATAGCGCAAAAGGTCCTTAAAGATTACGCCAATGTGAGTACGGATCTGGCGGGTTCTTCCAAGGAATTTGAAGATAGTTCCTCGGGATTGGCGGTGGTATTTCTGCTTGCTCTCGCGTTTATTTTTCTTGTACTTGCGGGGCAATTTGAAAGTTTCCGCGACCCGTTAGTGATCATTTTTACGGTTCCGCTCGCCATTGCAGGGGCGCTCGCCACACTCTTTCTCACGGGACTGACGCTCAATATTTTCAGCGAAATTGCACTGATTCTTCTCTTGGGCATTGTCACCAAAAATGGAATTTTGATTGTAGAGTTTGCAAATCAGATTGCCAAAAACACAGGATGTAATGCCGTTGAAGCCGCGACGGAATCCGCCAAACGCCGCTTCCGCCCGATTCTGATGACGAGCCTTTCGACGGTGCTTGGCGCCGTACCCCTTATTCTTACGGGTACCCCGAGCCGTGTCGCTATGGGGGTCGCCATTGTCGGGGGTCTCACCTTTGCCACGTTCATGACGCTCTTTGTGGTGCCAGCCGCTTATTCCTTCCTCGCCGGGAAACCTGGGAAAACATCCGTGGATGTGAGTAAAATGGCGGGTCTTCTCGGCCCTGTGCTTTTGGCGGGTATCCTTTTTGCCCCCGCTACTGTTGAGGCCGCTCCGCTTACGTCCACCGAAGCCATGCAGATCGCCCTTCAAAAGAAATACTCGGTGCAGATCGCCAACGCAAACGTACAAAGTGCGACAGCGAATGCCACGCTGGGTTCTCACGGAATGTTCCCCACTCTGGATCTTTCTCTTTCGCGCTACTACACCTACGGGGATGAAAGTTCCACAACGCAGGCAGGGGTGAAGAGTGAAGTTAACGATGATTTGGGCCACACCGATAACTTGCAACTCGCGCTCAATTACACCGTCTTTAACGGATTCAAATCCTGGAGTGAATACCAGGTGAGCAAAGCGAGCAAAGAAGAAGCGGAAATCAGTTTGCACGCAGAAATGGAAAACACCGCGAACGCTGCTTTGTCCGCTTATTACGCTGCTGTGGGGGCAGAGGAAACATTGCGTTCTGCCAAAGAAAACCTCACCCTTTCCCATTCGCGCCGAACGGTCGTGCAGCAAAAATATGAAGCAGGGGCCGCTACCAGTCTCGATTACCTCAATGCAAATCTCGATGATGCGAGCGATAGTGCCGCTCTCCTCAGCGCCGAAACCGAATTGCGTTCCGCCCTTCGCGCTTTAGATGCGGTGCTCGGGGGTGGTGTTGTCTCCATGGAATACGCTCTGGAAGATAGTATCGTGGTCGATCTTCACCCGACGTGGGAAACTCCGGAAGGTGTCGCCCAAGTGAAACAGGAATCCCTTTCCAGAAGTGCCTCTATTCAATCTGCCATTGCCGCCAAAAAAACAGCGAGTCTCAAACGCGATAACGCGAACGCGAATTTGTATCCAGAGGTGAATGTGCATGGTTCATGGAACATGGGGGCCTCTGTAGCAGACAAAGGCAACCCCGCGGAATCGGACGATCAGTATTTCAAGGTGGGAGCTTCCCTCAACTGGAACCTCTTTAACGGACTCGCCGATCAAGCTTCTTCGGAAATGGCCAAAATTGAAGAACGCACCGCCATGCTTCAGGAGGCCGAAGCCCGTCTCGCCGTGGAAACGGATATTGCCGATGCCATGGACAGACATTTGCGCGCCCTCGATGCATTAGTGGTCGCTCAGTCGAACCAGGAACTTGCCCAAGAAACGGTGACGATTGCCGAGGAGCGCCTCAAAGCAGGAAGTATCACCTCGTATGAATTTCGGGAAACGCAAAACAAGTGGAACGCGGCACAAAAAGCGGTAGTTCTCGCCAAAATAGAGGCCCGCGTTGCAGAACTCAGGGTGCGTCTGCTTTCCGGTGAGATTCTCGGTCTATGAACTGATACACCTTTTCTCCCTCTTTGGACATCCCAAAATGGGTGCGGGCGATTGATTCAATATAAAAGGTATCGGTGAGTAAGCGTTGCTCTTCGAATTTTTTTTCTTGTAGCAGTAAGTTTAAGGAATCCGCTTCGTGCTGAAGAGCTTCCACTTGCTTTGCTATTCGGTGTTGTTTCCAGAGTCCATTGTTGCCCGCCAAAAAGCGCCATAACATCATCACACTCACGGCGATGATCACAACGACACCTATTTGAAACAAACGTTTTCGAATCAAACGATCTACTCCGCAGAACAAAAATGAAAAGACAGGCCGTCCCTTGAATGAGTGAGCCCTGCGATTTCCAGTTCCGTCAATATAGCTAAAAGCGCAGGAAGGCTAAAGGGGACGTCTTTTTGCAGTTCTTCAAGGGTACGTGAAAAACCGGCATTCTTGTTGAAAAGCAAATGGGCTTCCGGGGAAAGCGAGGCCCCCGTGGAATGAAGCTCCGCGAGTGTATAATCTGCATCGCGCACGGCACCGCACAAGTCTGCAAAATCTTCTGGTGCCCAGATCGGCTTCGCTTTCCCTGCCCTCAAAAGCGCGTTGGTTCCCGATGCCGTTTCTCGGGTGAGATCGCCCGGGATGCACAACAACTCGCGTCCCTCTTTTAAACAAAAATCCGCAGTAATCAGAGCTCCCCCTTCTGCTTTGCTTTCGACAACGACTGTTGTTTGGGAAAGCCCTTCGATAATACGGTTGCGGGCGGGGAACGCCGATTTGTAAGAGGGTGTATCTCCAGGGACTTCACTCACGAGAGCGCCCCCGGCCTCCAGAATCGCTTCTGCGATTTGCCCCCGTGAACCGCCGATACAAGCGTCCAATCCCTGCGCGAGTACTGCCACCGTAGGGATTCCAAGGTCCAGCGCTGCCTGGTGACAAAAGCTGTCAATTCCTTGGGCAAGGCCGGAAACCACCACCGCATTCGTCCCTCGCAAATTCTTGATGAGCCTTTTGCAAAGATCCTCTGCAAAGAGGCTCGGCCTGCGTGTACCCACCATAGCGATTTTTACTGTGGAATCTTTGGGGAAAGAGCCTTTTACAAACAATTGTCGTGGTGCGAACCGAGAAGACTGTAACAGTGTGGGGTATTCTTCTTTCGTCAAAATGCGGGTATTGCTATCTTTTGCTGTCATGAAATATTCCTTTGAAGATCTCGTTAAAATAATGGAACGTTTGCGCGCTCCTGGCGGTTGCCCCTGGGACCGCGAACAGGATACCCGCAGTCTTCTTCCGTATTTGATCGAAGAATCGTGTGAGTTCATTGATGCCGCGCAAACGAACGACAAGGTTCACATGTGCGAAGAACTGGGCGATGTCCTTTTGCAGGTGGTGTTCCACGCCGAAGTGGCGCGCGGGCAAGGGGATTTTACCATCGACGATGTGGTTCAGGACATCAGCGAAAAAATGATCCGTCGTCATCCTCATGTCTTTGGGGATGCCGAGGCTGCGAATTCCAGCGCGGTACTCACTCAATGGGAACGTATCAAAGCCTCCGAAAAAAATAATGCGGGCTCCGCTGGGAAGTCCGCTATGGATAAGGTAAGTAAGAGTCTCCCCACGCTCGCCCGTGCCCAGGAGATGCAGCGCCGCGCCGCCAAAGTCGGGTTCGATTGGGGTGACAAAGCACCCGTTTTTGAAAAGGTGCATGAAGAAATTAATGAATTTCAGACGGAAATTCAAGCGCAGACGGAAAAAAATCCCAACATGGACCGCATGGAAGATGAATTTGGCGATATGCTGTTCTCCATGGTGAATCTCGCAAGACACTGCGGCCTCAATTCTGAAACGGCTCTCATGCGCGCTAATGCCAAATTTGATCGCCGGTTTCGCGAGGTGGAAGCTCTTGCCGCACAAAAAGGAAGCGACATGAAAACCATGGGCCTGGAAGCTCTGGATGCCCTCTGGGATCAGGTCAAAAAAGAAGAGAAAGAGAAATCGTCTAAACAAGGAAGATGAAAAAGTCAGCATCGGATACACTCAGAGGACTAAGGAACTTTCCTCCCTTGGTTGTGAGACCCGGTACACTATTACATTGGAAACGCGTGGACAAGGGATGCCACATGAAACAGGCTTCCAAGATACAATTAAATTTTATGTTTTTTCTGTTGAAAAAACTAGACCAGTTCAGGAGACACAATCATTGAACCACTCTTCCATACGAAACGCAACATTGATTATAGCCATTGCACGTTACAGCCAAATAGTGATAAACATTGTTTTTAGTGCCGTTCTTGCTCGACTTCTTTCCCCTGAAGAATTTGGTGTAGTCGCTGTCATTACGGTATTTACAACTTTTTTCCTTCTTTTATCTGATATGGGATTTGGAGTCGCTGTCATTCAAAATCGAACTATTTCTCAGAAGGAAATATATGATGTTTTTACAATTTCCATGTTACTTGGCCTATTTATTAGTTTAGGTTTCGCACTACTCTCCTTTCCCATAGCCTTTTTTTACCATAACGAAGTATATAAAACGATCTGTCCTCTACTATCCGTCTCTTTGTTCTTTTCCACATTAAACAGCATTCCGTCATCATTACTCAGAAAAGAAAAAAAATTCGGACTCATAGCGAAACGCTCCATTCTAGTAACATTTTCGAGCGGAATCATAACGATCGTTCTTGCTTATTTCGGATGGAAATATTATGCGCTCGTTTTCCAAGCCATCATCTCCTCCATAGCTGTATTTCTATGGAATTACTTACATTCTCCTCTGCGAATTTCACTTCATCCAAATTTTGGTATTATAAAAAAAATGTGGGGAATGAGCTTTTTTCAATTTTCTTTCAATTTTATCAACTATTTCGCGCGTAATTTAGACAATCTTTTAATCGGTTATTTCATGGGACCAGCCCCTCTTGCCTTTTACAATAAAGCCTACAGGCTTATGCTTTATCCCGTTTCAAACTTAACGCACGTCATAACCCCTGTATTGCACCCCATTTTCTCTGAACATCAAAATGATCGTGCCTACATATTGAGTAAGTACAAAAAAATTCTAAAATTACTTTCTCTTTCCGGCGTTTTAATATCATCAATTTGTTTTTTTGCTGCCGATGAAATTATCGCTATCATGTTTGGGAAGCAATGGGATATGACCATTCCCTGTTTTCGTATGCTTAGCCTCTCCATTTGGGCTCAAATGGTGACTGCTTCTACGGGCGCAATTTTTCAGAGCTTGGGAAATACGAAGCTCATGTTTAAAGCCGGCACAATAGCCGCAATTTTCATCACGGGAAACATTTTAATAGGTCTTGCGACAAAAGATCTTTCATTACTTTCATTATTTGTGGCCATAGGTTTTAACGGCAGTTTCCTGATTAATTTTTTGATAATTGGATATTTTGGTTTTAAAACAAAGGCTTTGTATTTTTTAAGAATATTTTTCCCTGATCTGATCATTGCGGCTCTAATTTTTTGCATCATGACAATACAACCGATTCATCTAAACAACTTGTTTGCATCGCTTGGTATTAAAATACTTTTTTCGTCCATCTTATTTTTATTGGGATTAGTCATAACCCAACAACAAAAAGAATTCTTTAGCTTTTTCCATCGGAATAAAAAATGAAAAAAATACGAAAATTTTTAGGTCGCAAAAGGCAAAGAATTCGCTATCTATTTCGGTACTTTATCTGTTCCTTGCCAAATATCTTGCAAGGCGTTACCTACAAAAAACGAAATACGCCGATCATCATTTCTTTAACCAGTTACAAAAAGCGCTATTCCACATTAGCTCTTTGCATAAAGAGCTTATTAAGTCAAAGCGTCAAACCAGACTTTATTCATTTATATATTTCTGAAAAAGATGCGGAACTTCCATCAGACATCCTTAGATTAACATCAAAAGGATTAATCATTAAGATCGTTCCAGAAGACCTTGGGCCGCATGGAAAATATTATCATGTAATGCAAAGTCATGGCAAAAATATTGTTATCACCGTTGATGATGATATACTTTATGACAAGAATCTCATAAGAGATCTGGTGTTATCTTATAATAAATATCCCAATGCGATATCGGCAAGACGAGTCCATTTAATGTGTAAAAGCAAAAATGCTATTTTGCCCTATAATCAATGGTCCTGGGAATGTACTACATGCCAATCTCCGTCTTTGGCTTTATTTGCGACGGGAGTGGGCGGGGTACTTTATCCCCCTGAAATTCTACCCCCACAGGCATTTGATAAAGAAGAATTCAAAAAGCTTATCTTGAAACAAGATGACATTTGGCTTAAATATATAGAGTTGAAAGAGAACATTCCTGTTGTATATGTTCCGCACGCACATCCCCATCTGATGGCAATAAAAGAAGCGCAAACTTCCGGGCTCTGTAATACAAATGTTTCTCAATCACAAAATGACTTTTACATAAAAACACTTTCAGAACATTTCTCACTCAATCTTGCGGATTATGCTTTAGATAAAGGATTAAAATGAATACAAAATTACTCTATGTCCTGGTGAGTGATGAATCTGATATCTATCTGGAGCAAGCTTCTGTTTCCATGTTTTCCGCTCGATTGCACAATCCGCAAATACATATAACGCTTCTCATGGATGACCTCACGGATAAGAATCTGATCGGTCAGCGCAGAGAATTATTAAAACCGGTTTCAGAAAAAATTGTCATTTCTCTTGATGCGAAATACACAAATAAAGAACGTTCTCGCATTTTAAAAACAGGAGCGCGACTCTATGTGCATGGAGATTTCTTATTCATAGATTGTGATACCATAGTCGCTGCCCCCTTAGACGACATAGACACAAATCCAATCGACCTTGGTGCGGTTATGGATTGCCATACGACATTGACTCATAATCCTTATCGTAACATGATTTTTCGCCATGCGCAAAGCATCAACAACGTTTTGTGCGAAAATGAGCCCTATTTTAATAGCGGAATAATTTTAGTTCGGGATATAGAAGCAAATCATATATTTTATGAGCGATGGCAAACTAACTGGAAAAAAGGATTGGCGGGTGGAGTTTCAATGGATCAACCCTCTTTCTCACAAACTAATAAAGAATTAAATTATCCTATTCAAGAAATCTCCGGCATCTGGAATTGTCAAATACGTCATGGAATGAAATATTGGAATATAGCCAAAATCATTCACTATCTTTGCACAAACGGTTCCTCTGGAGAGAATGCTCTTTATTTCTGGATGCAGAAATGCGTCTATCAACAAATAAAAAAATCAGGTATTTCGGACGATCTTATTCCAAAAATACAGTATCCTTTTGAACAACTCTGCTCTTGCGTCAATGTAGAAAACGCTCAAAGTTTACCCTTTCATTCGACTAGTTGTTATAAAACATCTTTCTTTCTTTACAAAGAACACCCTTACTTGTTTCATTTGGAATCCGTCATATTAAAGATTATGAAAAAGGTTGCAAGATATGCAAAAGTATGATTATCTGATTGTTGGTGCAGGACTTTTTGGAGCCGTAGCCGCTCATCGTTTGAAATTGGCAGGAAAAAGAAGCTTAGTCATAGATAAGCGCAAACAGGTCGGTGGAAATTTATTTTGCGAAAATATAGCCGGAATAAACGTACATAAATATGGCGCCCATATATTTCACACGTCAAATGCTAAAATATGGCAATTTGTAAACTCCTTAGTGGATTTCAATCGCTACACAAATTCCCCCGTCGCTAATTATCACGGTCGGTTATTTAATCTACCATTCAATATGAATACCTTTTATCAAATGTGGGGGGTACGCACACCAGAAGAGGCTCAGCTTAAAATAAATGAACAGCGTGAAATCGCTCTTGCCAAAATGAAAGCGGACGGTGTCACTGAAGCAAGAAATCTAGAAGAACAGGCTCAATTGTTAATAGGAAAAGATATCTACGAAGCCCTGATAAAAGGATATACGGAAAAGCAATGGGGGCGCAAATGCCATGAGCTTCCCGCCTTTATAATAAATCGACTTCCTGTACGTTTTGTTTTTGACAATAACTACTTCAATGACAAATATCAAGGGATTCCCATTGGCGGCTACAATCCCCTTATTTCCAAACTGCTCCAAGACGTTGATATCATCACGGACACTGATTTTTTCGATAACCGAGAAAAATGGGAATCACAGGCAGATAAAATTATTTTCACAGGTTCAATAGATCGTTTTTACGATTATTGCTTTGGCCATTTGGAATATCGGACACTACGCTTTGAAACGGAAAAAATAGAAAAGTCTAACTACCAAGGCTGCGCCGTTGTTAATTACACAGATAGTGAAACGCCCTATACTAGAATAATCGAGCATAAACACTTTGAATCTTTTGGTGATGAGGCTGAAAAAATACAACAAACAATAATCACAAAAGAATATTCTTCTGAATGGAAAGAAGGATGCGAGCCATTCTACCCTGTGAATGATGCAAAAAATTCAGCGCTCTATCAACAGTATCTGACGCTGAGTAAAAAAGAAAGTTGCGTTATATTTGGAGGTAGGCTCGCTGAATACAAATATTATGATATGGATAAAATAATTGAAAGAGCAGAGTCTTTTCAAATTTAAGATTGAGGCTTCCAACCAGGTTTAAAAATTGGATGCACACCCTTTTTCCCTAGAATAGCATCCCTGATTGCCGCGCGCATGACTTTTTTCCGTATAATTGCGGAGCGATTGGCTTTTTTCCACAATCGATACGAATGACGAAACAAACAGAGATATCCGAAATTACGTCGGTACGATAAAAGTTGATTTCGAAAACCATAATAAGTTTTCCAGGAAACTTCAGACGATCCTTTTGGGGCATCATGAAGTACTACTGCTGTGGGAACACAGAAGATAGATCCCACTTTCCTGAGTCGCATGAAATATTCCGTATCATCATACCAAATAAAATAATCCTTTTCAGGAAACCCTACTTTTTTTATCGCATCAACATTTATCAAAGAGCCGACAAAAGAAGATAAATCCAGCGAAAAATAGGGCTTCAAGTAATTTTCCTCAGGAACATTTATTTCATGTACAATGTATGCAGAATAAGTCAATTTACGTCTATGAGGTAATGAAATTTCTTTATTTGCATTTAATACTTTACTACAAACAGCAGAAATTCGTTCTGGGAATTCTTGCTTTTGTATAAAATCAGTTAAGATTTTTAATGTATCACTTTGAAGATAGGCATCATCATCTGCAACCCAAATCCAATCAGCGTCAAGAGCCAAAGCCTGCTGAATTCCCTTATAAAAACCGCCAGCCCCACCCGAATTTTCTGCTAGATTCATCACAATTCGGTTCTCTTTTTTTGACTCTTTTTGCCATGTTTCTAAAAATTCAAAAGTTCCATCCGTGCTTGCATTATTAACGACAATCATCGTTTGAATATTTTGCATTTCATAAGACGCCAAAGCTTTTTTTAATTTCTCAATTCGGTTGTACGTAACTAAGATGCAATTTATTTTCATATACAATCTCACTTCTTTATTTTCACGAATTCAAGTCGCCAATGCAACAGGGGTAAGTTTTTGAATTTGGGCATAAAAGTACTCACCTAGAGCTAAATATCCAAGTCTTCTTCTGGGTCGCTTGTTCAGTTTTGGCTTAATCTATAGGGTTTAATTTTCCGTAACTTGCTGGGAGGTCGTTCATTCCGACAGATTTTTTACCGGGTAACAGCATTCGAAAAATAGTCGTATTTTTGTGGGTTCTTGATCGCAGGAATGATAAGGTTGAATAAAATAAAAATCAAATTCAAGTTCAAGTTCCTTGCTGAGGAATTCGTGACACGCGAAATCCTTCCCATTGTTGAGAGCTGTACTGTGAATATTCTTGAACGCGCAACCATCTATTGACTCTTGGTTTATCTTTAACGGGATTAAGAGACAACTCGAAATATTCACTCTCAGGGGTGACCATATATGTAGAGCCGTCTATGCGGTGAATCTCAAATCAGGCAGTTATGAGTTCCGTTTGGGATCTGGGACTTGGACCCTCTCGTCCAGCCTCAACCGCTAAATAATTCTGCGCGAGTACTGCCACCGTAGGTATTCCTAGGTTGAACGCTGCTAGGTGACAAAAACTGTCAATCCCCTGCGCGAGGCAAGGGGATTTTACCATCGACGATGTGGTTCAGGACATCAGCGAAAAAATGATCCGTCGTCATCCTCATGTCTTTGGGGATGCAGCGCCGCGCCGCCAAGGTCGGGTTCGATTGGGGTGACAAAGCACCCGTTTTTGAAAAGGTGCATGAAG
>MNYL01000240.1 GCA_001873075.1 Fibrobacteres bacterium CG2_30_45_31
ACGCACACTCAAAGGGGCTTCGTCCGACAAAAAACCAATGCCGTACGATCCGCTACTGCCTTGATAATTTGTCTGGGCCGCCGTGAATGTATACGACATATTCGTCTGTTCCCCCAAGTATTGCAAAACATCGGAGGAATTGCGGCTATTGCAGCTATCGACTTTTTGAATTCCGTTGATGGTCGGATCAATTTCATTAATGACTGCAGCTATATCGCTGTAAGAACCAGAGCCGTGACTTTCTGCGTTGATATTATAGGTCATGAATTTGACCGAATCTGGATATTGGGCCTGTGTCAGCATTGCTGCGCTTATGAAAAATAATCCTGCAATAAATGCCCTGCCATACCGATCTTTCATACCAACACCTCCTCAACTTTGATTGGTGCAAGCTAAATATACCCCTTGGAAATTCTTCAGAAACCGTTTGTGAAATCAAAAAATGCCGTAATTTGTACATAAATTAATTCTGGGAAATGGAAAAAAATGATTTTGGCTTCATCGGGAATTTTCTTCCCTATTTTTAATGAATTTTTAAAAAATCCCTAAACTTAGTGTGTATTCCATCGTTAATAGGGCAACTCACTCTCTTTTAGGTGGTTCCCATACATAGAATCGCCGGATTTGCGCTTCTTGAAGAATATCGTCAAATGAAGGATGGCTACAAAATGGGAAAATTTGTAAACATCCAATGCTAAAAGCACTCTCAAGTATTTGATTTATAAGGGGGGATGGTGTGCCCCGGCGGTAATTGTTACAGTAGCATATTTTTTACAAAGCCCCTAAAAATGAAAGAAATCAATAATTATCTTTGTTACTTAAAATAGGAGCAAAGCAAAATGTCAAAAACAGATATCTATCCCAAGATTTTACTTGCATTAGTCGTGATTTTTTTCGTTTGGTCGGGGATTAATCCTCACGATTCACGCCTCACATGGGTTTTGGAAACTGCGCCATTCATGATCGCGCTCCCGATTCTTCTATTGACATATAAACGTTTTCAGTTTACCCATTTTATTTACACTATTATTGCAATTCATGCGATTGTTTTGATGCTTGGAGGTCATTACTCCTACGCGAAAGTTCCCCTCGGTTTTTGGATGGAAGATTGGTTTGGCTGGACTCGTAATAATTACGACAAAATAGGTCATTTTATGCAAGGTTTTGGGCCGGTGCTCTACGCTCGAGAACTTTTGATCCGTACCTCTCCACTTAAACCAGGCAAGTGGCTCAACGTCATCACGGTCTCCATTGCCCTCGCAATTTCAGCCATCTATGAAATTATCGAATGGCTCTCCTCTCTCTCTAACCCCACAGACACAGAAGCCTTCCTCGGCACTCAGGGCTATATCTGGGACACACAAACCGATATGTTTATGTGCTTTGTTGGTGCATTTGTGGCACTTCTCTTTTTCTCCAAGTTGCATAATCGGTATTTGGATCGCCTTTAGGTCATTCCTAAAATTTTTCAGAATTTAAAAAGAGCCCTGCTTTTTGTGGGACTCTTTGCTTTTCTGAAATTTTATCCAAAAACTATGACTCTTTCTCGGATGGGCGAGAACTCCTTCGCTCCCGCAGGGGCTACTACGGAACCAAAAGGCATTTCCGCAAGTAATACCCAGCTTTCAGGAAGACACCATTCTTCTTTTACCTCGGCATCAATGAGCGGATTGTAATGTTGCAAAGAGGCTCCTAATCCCTCGGCTTCAAAAGCTGTCCAAATGGTAAATTGAAGCATTCCACTGGATTGCAAGGACCACATTGGAAATTTATCCTTGTACGTGGGAAATTTGGTCGCGAATTCATTAACAACCGCCTGGTCTTCGAAAAATAATATCGTACCAAAACCGGCATCAAAGGAATCCATCTTTTGATTGGTTGTAATAAAGGCATCTTCCGGTACTATTTTTTTCAAAGTGGCTCGCGTCATATTCCAGAATTTGGAACTTTCCTTTTCATTCAATAAAACTACGCGTGCGCTTTGTGAATTAAACGCCGATGGCACATGCATTACTGCATCCTCTACAATTTCCTGAATGCGTTGCCTGGTAATGACTTTTTCCTTCCCGAGAGCATAGATACTTCGTCTATCCCTCACCGCCTCTAAAAACTTTTTTTCCATAGTCCCTCCAAATTTTTACACTCCAATGTCCTCGTTCCATAATTCGGGATTCTTAAGAATGAAATCATGCATCATTTCAATGCAAGTTTTATCTTGCAAAATAGTCACATTCACACCTCGGGCCGTCAACAAAGCTTCTTCTCCCATGAACGTGACATTTTCACCCACAACGACCTTCGGGATCTTGTAAAGAAGAATTGCTCCAGAGCACATGGCGCAAGGGGAAAGCGTTGTGTAAAGCGTACATTCGCTATACACGCTTGAGGGGAGTCTTCCCGCATCTTCAAACGCATCCATCTCTCCGTGGAGAATGGGGCTTTTTCTTTGTATGCGGCGATTATGTCCCCTTCCAATAATTTTTCCTCGGTAAACAATCACCGAACCAATAGGAATACCTCCCTCTTTCATCCCTTGACGAGCTTCTTCAATGGCGGCAATTAAAAATGAATCCATAGGTCTCCCTGCTACTATCCATTACAATGTAAACAATCATTCTAAGGATTTTCTATGAAAAATTTTGTTTTATCGTGTGTTTGCCCAAATAGTTTGAGACGTTTCTTATAACTATTTTGAAATAAATTTACCTTCAACAAAGTGAAAACTGCTCTCAATTGTCTAAAAAAGCGGTTTTGTAAGCATTTCTTATGACATTATTTACACAAAAAAGCCTATATTTTCTAAATACTGAAAATATTTAAATCCTTTGTTTAAATTATGTTCATTGGATATGAGTTTCTTTTTCTTTACTGGAAATACGCAAAATGCCTCTTCAGTCTAAGCCTGTATTAACAAATCGGCAGACCGAGATTCTTGAGCTTTTGAAAAAAGGCTTAACAAATCAGGATATTTGCAGACTGTTGGGCATTTCACCCAATACAGTAAAAGTTCATTTGGCAAAAATCTATAAGATTCTCGAAGTGAGTAATAGGACGGAAGCTGCTTGCTATGGTGATGTTGTCCCCGTGGGGGATGACTATGCTCAAATAATCTTCCGCTTTAATCCTGCGGTGGCCTCTGATGCAAAAGCGAAGTGGTGCGTTGCTTCTATTGCTCAGGGATTACAAAAATTTGAACTTTTGCAAATTATTGTTGAAAATGGATTTTCTGACACAGATGCCAACCATTTTTGGCTTACTACAGAATTATCAAGTCCTGGAGTGCAGCCGAAAAAAATGTTTTTAAGCTTACATCATAAGCTTTCCAAAGAAGTACTTTGGGCCGAACCTATTGATCTTTCTGAAGGTCTTGACGAAACGGTTCAGCTTCAACGTTTAGTTGTAAAATTAGCGACTCAAGTGGAGAAACATGGAGCTGAACTTTACCAAAAGGCGTCCTTATTGAATAGTGGTTGGTGGTACGCCTCCATGTATGGAAAAAAGGCCATCTCTGTACGTACCATCAGCGCTTGGCAAGAGTCAGTAAAAATTACTGAAATGGCTCATAATAACCAGCCAGAAAAAATTTTGCCGATTTATTCCCTCGCCCTAAACTGGTATAAAGCTTTGTTAGAACGTTGGGTGCCACCACAGGTTGCCATTGAGAAAATTGAAAAATACTCATCCTATTGTATGCGTTATGCCCCTGATTCGCAGTATTCTCTCTTAACGATGAGTATGACAAGTGTTATCCATGATGATAATGCTACGGTTATTAAGTATTTGACTAAGAGTCTTTCAATTAACCCTTTGAATGTCTCTGTTTTGCAGATGTTAGCCCAGATTTATACCTTGGATAACCAAGAAGCAAAGGGTTTTGAAGTCTTAGCGAAGATGAAAAAAGTGGCTCCAGAGATCATTGAATCTCCAAATAATATGGTAGCTGAAGCACTTTTGCTGTTTTTGACCAATCAGTTTGACGCCTGTGTACACCATTGTGAAGAGATTCTTTTTGTTATGCCGGAGTACTTAGTACCCAGATTACTCTTAATTTCAGCATTAGGATGGCAGGGAGACAAGGTCAAAAGCGATCTTCATATTATTCAATTACACAAGTACCACCCTAATTTCAAACAACAAGACTTAGCCGCTGTTCTTGGTGGCGTGCATCCCAGCAAACGTCATTTGTTACTTGAAGGTGCTGTCAAAACAGGGCTTGTTTTTTAGGGTATAACGTATAGCCCATTAGGGCTATTTTTTCTCTCACATATATAAGGTATCTTACCTCTTGTAAAGGAGTTAGTATGCCGAATGTTAATGTCAACACTATGGAACCAGGTGATATCTTGGTATTCAATGGTGAAGAAGGTGATTGGCTTGGTGAAGCCATCATGTGGCTTACTGACTCCCAAGTGAGTCATTCGGCTCTTTTCGTGCAAAATGACCCTCCTGCCTTGGCTGATGCTGCACTTGCTGGTTTACAAATGCACAAAGTCGCAAATGAGGGTAGTCCTCTTCGTCCCGTTCATGTGGGTCGATTGACAAATGCAGCTTCTGTTGATCGTATGCCTATCGTAGAAGCCGCGAAAAAATATGTTGCTGAAGGCCTTTGTTACCCTAAGCCAGCTCTCGTTTTATTGGGAATGATTTTGATTTACAAGAAATTTCCGCATATTAGCCTCAGGCAATCCATTGTTATCAAACTTCTCAAGCTTGCTACTGCAGACATCAAAAAAATGTTAGATGAAACTATCTATAAGGGTAAGCACCCGATGTCGTGCTCTGAATTTGTGTACCAGTGCTACCTTGATGCATCAAAATGTCACCCAGAATTGAAGCTTGAGTTACAAAATGCCGATATTTCGATGAAAATTCGTGCAGGGGTGTCTGTTTCTTTGGTGGATCATTTGCAAGACTATTTGAGCAAACGCCCCATTTTTCCAAAATCTATTCAGGCCCAATCAACGATTAAAGAATCACCAGAAGAACTTGCCAAAATGTTGATGGATTCTTCTAAGGAGGATGGTATGCATTCCTTGTATGAGAAGAACGATGATCTGAGTTTGGCTGTGCGTGATTTTTTGTTAGCGTATGCGAAGGCTCATCAAAAGCCGGTTAAAGATTATACTGCTTTAATGGATTCCGCTCGAGAAAATGAAGCCTTTTTTGTGACACCTAGTGATTTGTATAAGCATATGAAGAATGTGACCGATTTGGGTGGTTGTAGTCTTTACAGAGATGCGGTGCCTTTAGTGCCGTAAAAAGTTTCCCGACGAAAGTTGGGTTTGAGGGGAGCAAGGCCGTCTTCTGTACAGAAGACGGCCTTTTCTATGGAGCTAAGGAGATGGCGATCCTCGCCTTATGCGCTACGCACGCTCGGTTCGCCCTTCGGGCCGTCCTTCGTCCGGCTCAAAAACCGTCGTTACCTTCGGCCTTCGGTTTTTGTCGAACTCCTATCTGCCCATGTCAGGAGTTCAAATAATCCTCATAGAAAAAGAGACCCGGTAGGAACCGGATCTCTTTTTCTATGGAGCTAAGGAGATTCGAACTCCTGACCCCCACGCTGCCAGCGTGGTGCTCTACCAACTGAGCTATAACCCCGAAAGGTGCCCCAAATTAAGCAAATAAAACCCCCTCTGTCAAGGGGATTTCCACAACATTAAACTAAAGTAAACCCCCAGAAGGGGGGCTTATGTTTTATTTGCTGAAAAGAGAATCCAGAGAATTAGGCTACAGTTTCAATGGTAATGCTTTCAATAATGACGTCTTCAAGAGGACGGTCACCACGATCTACTTTAACGGTAGCAATAGTATCCAGAACATCAAAACCATCAAACAGTTGTCCAAATACGGTGTATCCATCCGCAGGACCGCCTTTCGTTGGATGATCCAGAAAATGAGTGCCTTCTTCGGGATGTACAATAAAGAACTGACTACCGATTGAATTTGGCATCGCTGTTTTTGCCCAACTTAAAGCGCCACGCAGGTGGGTGAGAGAGGAATCATATTTGTCGCCAATGTGAGAACTTGGACCGCCCGCAGCGTGACCGCCGGTTCCATTCCGGTTCGTAAAATCGCCCCCTTGGATCATAAATCCCTTAATAACACGATGGAAAGGAGCCTTATCGTATTTGCCTTGCTTGGCAAGTTCAATAAAATTTTGGGCGGCTTCGTCGACGATTTCCGGGAAAAGGCGCGCGCGCATTTCGCCATGATTCGTTTTGATAATGGCGATGGTTTCACCGCTTTGTGCGGGGTCTAATTGATTGAACATGAGTTCTCCAAGGTTAAAAATCGGCTTTAAAATATAAAAAGTGGAGTCTCGCAGGGTTGGGGAGGCCTGTCTGTGACTCTTTTTTGGCAAGAGGCTTTTCAAATGCTTTTTTTTGAGATGTTTCTTACGAGTATGCAGACAAAAAATCTAAATTCTTCCATTCGGATGGCATTCACGAAAAGGAGCTCCTTTGAAGGATAATTGCAAACGAATCCGAAAGCTTCTCGATGCGCAAGCGATGGAGTGGGCTCTCGATGAAATGGCGGCAAAAATTGCCCGCACTCACTCCAATTCCAAGCAAATGTTAATTTTGGGTATGGCAAGTCGGGGGATTCCTCTCGCTCAAAAACTCGCAGATCGACTTTCGGAAAAATATGGCGAAAACATTCCTTGTGGTAGTATTGATGCGACTTTTTACCGCGATGATTTTCATTACCGCAAACGGATGGGTAACACTGAAATGCGGATTACGGAGATGCCCGTTTCAGTAGAAGGGAAAGTCGTTATTCTTGTAGATGATGTGCTTTATACGGGGCGTTCGGTACGTGCGGCAATGCAGGCTTTGCTCGACCTCGGACGTCCGTCAGCGATTCGTCTTTGCGTTTTGGTAGATCGAGGACACCGCGAACTCCCGATTGCCCCTGACTGTGTGGGTCTTGTGGTGGAAACCGCTGAAAATCAGGAAGTGCGTGTGTTGATCAACCCCATTGATGATGAAAATGCAGTTTACCTTGTGGAAGTGGAGGCTGAAACATGAGTGCTCTTGCGACGAAGCATCTATTGGGGTTGCGTGGAGTTTCTCAATCGGATATTATGACGATTCTGGATACCGCTCGGCAGTTCCGTGATATTTTGGACCGCCCGGTGAAGAAAGTTCCTTCGCTTCGCGGTCTTACCGTTGTTAATCTTTTCTTTGAAAATAGTACCCGTACTCGTACCAGTTTTGAACTCGCTGAAAAACGTCTCTCTGCAGATACCATAAATTTTGCCACCTCAGGTTCCAGTGTGCAGAAGGGAGAATCCCTTTTAGATACCCTTCGCAATATTGAAGCGATGAAAATTGATGTGGTGGTGGTACGCCACAAAGGGACTGGGGTTCCTAAATTCCTTGCAGACAATAGCAATGCAATTATTCTGAATGCAGGTGACGGGGCAAACGAGCATCCGACACAGGCACTTCTCGATATGTTTACCATTGAACAAAAGCTGGGTTCTCTTGCAGGCAAGCGAATTACCATCGTGGGTGATATTCGTCATAGTCGCGTGGCCCGTTCCAATATTTGGGGTATGACAACTCTGGGTGCTCATGTGACGCTTTGTGGGCCTAGTACGCTACTGCCTAGGAATCGAGAATATTTTCCAAATGTGACGTGGGAGAGTGATGTGCGCCGTGCAGTACATGATGCCGATGCGGTGATTGCGCTTCGCTTGCAAAAGGAACGTATGGAAGATTCGCTTTTGCCGAGTCTTCGTGAATATCGGAATTTTTTTGGTATTACTCATGATGTGTTGGAAAAGGCTAAGAAATCGGTGTTAATTATGCATCCGGGACCTATTAATCGCGGTGTTGAATTGGATAGTGAAATTGCGGATGGTGCTAATTCTGTAATCCTTGAACAAGTGACCAATGGAGTTGCCATACGGATGTCTGCACTGTATCTTCTTTCTGGAGGGCGTGCCAGTGAATAACGTAGTTCTTAAAAATATTCGCCCCTTTGTGGATGGCAAATTTGAATCTCCAATGACGATGAACCTTACCGATGGAAAATGGGTACGGAGTTCCGTTGCGGATGCTAAAGAAATCGATGCCAAAGGGGCTTTTGCCTTGCCCGCCCTATTTGCTTTGGGTATGGATTTTAAGGAACCGGTGCGTGATGATGTCTATACCTTCAAGGATGGTTTTCAAGCAATGCGCAGAGGTGGTTTTTACGGGGGGTTATATGAAAGCGCGGCAAATCCAATTGATGGAATTCAAAAGTTAAGTGCGGTTGAGCAGATTGTTGAAAAAAGTCACCTCAACATTCGTCTTTTGGGCGCGATCAGCGAAGGTTACGAGGGTAAAACTCTTGCAGAGATGATGGAACTTTCGGAGGGGGGCGTTGTCGGATTTGGTGATGGCAATAAATCCTTTGGTTCATCCCGATTTTTGCGACTTGCTCTTGAGTATGGTGCAATGACTCACAAACGTTTTTTCTTTCTCCCGATGGACTATTCTCTTCGTCATGGGGGGCTGGTTCATGAAGGCCCTGTCTCCGATACTTTGGGGATGAAGGGCGTGCCAAAACCTGCAGAAACGATCGCTGTTTATTCTCTCCTGGAAATGGCTTTATGGGCAGGGGTTCCTCTGCATTTTAAGCAAATTACTTGTTTCGAATCTTTAGAACTTATCAATCGTGCTCGTGAGAAAAATTTGGATGTCACTTGTGCCGTTGATATCTATCATTTGCTGTTCGATGAAAAAGATCTTTTCAACCTGGACCCTAA
>MNYL01000162.1 GCA_001873075.1 Fibrobacteres bacterium CG2_30_45_31
TTCGGTGGCGGTGGTGGAGGCGGATTCGGCGGAGGTTTTGGTGGCTTCGGCGGTGGCGGATTCGGCGGTGGTGGTTCTGGTGGTTCTTGGTAGCGGAGGCGCACAATGAATAAACGCATTCTCAGTATTTTTGATTTGAAAAATTCTCTTTGGCCTGATTGGTTTCAAGAGGCCTTTAGCAACAATCTTATTTCGGTGTTCCTGCACGGAAATTGCCTCATGGCAGGATTTTCGCCTATCAAAGAGCCTTGGCAAATCAGTTTTATTTTAAAAGAGGACAGCCCAGAAAAAATATCTGGATTAAAACTTCTTGTCAAAAAAGCGACTCAACAAGGTATCACTTTTGGGTACTTTTTTACACACGAAAGCCTCGCTCATTCTACAGATGTTTTCCCCTTGGAACTATTACATATTGCGAAACGCAATGAAGTTTTATTCGGCGAGCAGCCTCTTGCAAATTACACGCCCAATCATAACGCCCTCCGTCTTGAATGTGAGAGCGAACTTCGCGGCATTCTGATTCACTTGCGCCGCGAATTTGTGTATATGCAGCAAGGCCACACCCAAATGGATTTTTTCTTTTTGGCAGAAGCTCAGTTGATGCCTATTCTTTATGGGGTCTATTTCTTGTTGCATAACACTTACCCAGAAACGCATGAAGCTATTTTTGCGGAGTACCCCCAATTACGCATTGAGCCACCCACTCGTGAAGAGGAAGTCATCAACGAACGGGCCAATAAATACATTTTAACAATCACTCAAATAATAAACACCATTGATTCTATGGAGATCCAATGAAAAAAACAATCATCATCGTCCTCGTAGCCATTCTCGTTTTGGGAATCGCAATTGTTGGAAAAGGTGTCAGTGCCTACAACCACATCATCGCTGCCGAAGAAGGAGTGAAAACTCAGTGGGCCCAAGTAGAAAATACCTACCAGCGCCGTTTCGACCTTATTCCGAATTTAGTGGCATCCGTCCAAGGCGAAGCCGACTTTGAAAAGTCTACACTTTCTGCCGTAGTCGATGCTCGAAGCAAAATGGGCGGAGTCGTGAAAGTCGATGGAGACATGCTCGGTGATGAAGCCACCATGAAACGTTTTCAACAGACTCAAGCCACGTTGGGGGGTGCATTGCAACGCTTGATGATGGTAACAGAAAATTACCCGAATCTCAAAAGCAATCAATCGTTCCAAGAACTTCGCGTACAACTTGAAGGTTCCGAGAACCGCATTGCGGTAGAGCGTAAGCGCTACAACGAAACGGTGCAGGCTTATAACACCTACATTCGCCAGTTTCCTAACAACATTATTGCAGGACTTGCAGGGGCCGGTCGCAAAGTGGCTTTCGCAGCAGATGCCGGCGCATCCACTGCCCCTAAGGTTCAATTTAACACCAAGTAAAATTTTACTGGGATAACACCAGCGAAAAAGAACCGGTCGCCTAACAGCCTCCGGTTCTTTTGTTTTCACCAAACGTAATTATTTTAACAAGCCTAGAAGTCAGACCGTTTTACACACTTTACTTTATAAGAAACAATCAAGTCTTTTTAGTTTATCTCTGTTGTTTAACGTAACACTTACTCTCTAAGTAACTTGGCTTTTTGCATTTCGAATTCTTCTGGAGTGAGGAAGCCTTTCTCAGTAAGGCTTGCCAATCGTTCAATTTTAGAGACGAAATCATCGCCTTCGACGGAGAATGTTTTCTTTTCTTCCTTCATGCCACGGCGAAGTTCAATCACATCCCGGAGTTTATTACTAAAGGGCAACACCGTTTTGAGCCAAACACTTTCTAACGTGTGAATTATCGCCCCATCTTGAAAACTGATCCGCCCAGAAAACATCGTCGTTTCTCCGGATGCCGCATTCACATTATTCAAATCCACCACAATTTGCTTAAGTCCAAAAATAAAACCCTTATTCAAAAAGATAATACGCATATCCGTAAGGGTCACAAGCCAGCGTTTTCCTTTCATCACACCACAAGTAAATGCGAGCACCTGTTCCCCCTCTTGCAACATAGAGGGGATGAAAATCAGTTCTTTTTTTGATACCAAGCGAATATCGCCCATCTCTGCTGCGATGCGATCAAATTCCATAAATGTCTTGTCCGTAGGACTATTCTTATAATCGAACGCCATTTTAGCCTCCCATTGAGATTTAACCCTGTACCTATAAGTATAGATTCTTCTTCACAATGATATTCGGGTACTTTTCAATTCTAGACCTACATTTTTAAGTTTCATTAAGTATTATTTTAGAGGCGGAGTTTACCCAATGATTCAAGTTTCTTACAGGAGAATACATGCTTACCGTTAGAATTCTTGCAGTTGTCATTATTTTGGCAGGCATTGCACTACTCAAGATGGGTAATTTTACGTTCGCAGATGAAATTCGAAAGGATGCTTCGGATTCCAATACTGGAGGACCAGTCGCTCTGGTGGAGCGAACAGTCACCATCCCCAAGTGGTTAAGTATTGGATTCATTGTCGTGGGAGGTATCATTTTAGTCGCTAGCGTGAAGAAAGAACCGAAGTAATTTTATACAAACAACAAGGAAGGAGCATAATACTATGGATACTAAAGAAGCCTACAAAAAGAAGATTGAAGCCGAATTGGATGAAGCACAAAAGAAAGTGGCGGCCCTGAAGTCTAAACTTGAATCGAGTGCCAAAGACGCTTATCAAGACAATAAAAAGCTGATTGATGAGCTTGAAAAAAAGGCAAATGAGATCAAGTCTCAAGCAAAGAAACTAGGCAATGCGAGTGAAGGCGCTTTTGAGGTCCTGAAAGAAGGGGCCGAAAATGCGATTTCTGCCATGAGCAAAGCGATTCGCGAAGCCGCTTCAAAATTCAAGTAATGCGTTTTTTCTGAAACTAAAAAGGCGTCCCCTGTGGGCGTCTTTTGTTTTAAAGCAGTGTTTTAATCGCTTGCGGAATGTATGTCAATAAATCTGAAGCAAACATTCCATAGGCAGTCAGTTTTTCTTTCGCCAAATCACCGGCCTTTCCATGCAGATAAACGCCCAAGCACGCCGCATCTGTCGTAGAAAGCCCTTGAGCGCAGAATCCAGCGATCATCCCTGTGAGTACATCGCCGGAACCTGCTTTCGCAAGTGCTGAATTACCAGTGGAATTGATAAAGGTCAGTTCTCCATCAGTAATCACTGTATGGTGTCCTTTAAGAACCACAGTCGCAGAAAATTTTTTCGCTGCTTTTTCTGCATACTTCACTCGATCTTCCTCAATATCTTCCACACTTACTTTTAAAAGTCTGGACATTTCCTTAGGGTGTGGCGTTAAAATCGTCCGCTTGGGAAGAGGAATGTACTGGAGTTCTGCAATGGTATTCAAACCATCCGCGTCTATCACTAGAGATAAGTCTGAATCCACAAGTGTGCTGATCAAATTTTTAAAAAAGTATTTTACGCTTTCATTTGTGCTAAACAAGCGAAAAAGTCCGCTTCCCACAGAAAGTACTTTATACATATAAGTAAGCTCAAAAATATGTTTGTACTCGCCGTCAATAATGGCACCTTCGCTTGCTTGCAACGGAATGATAACGATATTGGGGGTATAAGAGGCCACACTATTCGCCACCACTTCCGGGCACGCTAAAGAAACGTAGCCCGCACCCACACGTAAAGCAGCCAAGCTCGATAAGCAGGCAGCCCCCCGATAGTTCACGGAGCCTGCCACATTGAGCACATTTCCAAAGGAGCCCTTGTTGGATTCTTCTTCACGTTTCGGCAACAACTTTTGCACGAATTCTAACGTTAAATCAATCATTTTTACCTCCATCAAAGTGACATTTTGCTAATTGAAAAAACGAATAATCATTAGCGAAGAAAACATCACCTGCGCGATCATGAATATATAAGCCAGAATCAATTCGTTCACTCTTGAAAACGTCCCATTCTTACTAAAAGAGTGCCGAATGACGCAAAAGTGGCAAACAATAATGGCAAAAAGAGTGCCTAAATACGATTCAGAAAATCCAAACAACAGGAGAACAAGCATATACACCACAAAAAGCGCATAAAGAACTTCATGAACCGTTACAACTTTTAGCCCTGTTTTTTCTTCTATAGAAACATCGGTTAATTTTTTCGCTATCAACTCTGAATATAGTTCATGAACCTCTGCAAGATTCTGAATACAATAAGGTTCCCCTTTATATCTAAAACAAACTTCTTTCATTTGGGTAAGGGCTTGCGATTTTAATTGAACACAACTCATTTTATTGATTTCAAAAGTGCGACATTTTTTTCCAAACGTCCAGAGCAATTTTGATTCCGACAAAGTCACACACAAGGATGGAAATTTGTGAATTTGATATACATAAAAAGCTACGCACATAAGCGCAAACGCCAAAAGACTCATCACCCCCACAAACGAATCATTGCGAATAAAATAAGGGCCCAAAATAGCCGCAACAATTAAGAATTCCACAACCATCAAAATTTTCAACCGTCGAAAAAACTTTTTATCGCCTTTATATTCAGTCATGGCTCGCCTCCAAAAAATCCACTTTATTGCCAGTAATTTGTCCCATCTTATCATTGAACTTCTCGGCCTTTTTTAGACTATCCTCATATTTCTGAGAAGCATTTCCCAAGTGCTTTCCTACCAAGATAAAGTCCTCATAGAATTTTCCAAAAGCATTTTGCACATTCGAGAGTTCTCCAATAATCAACTTCGCCTGCTGCTCAATTTTAAACCCTTTGAGCCCATATACTAAAGCCATCAAGTATGCATAAAAACTATTCGGAGAAACCGGAATTACATGTTTTTGAATTGCATAGTTGAAAATTTCATAATCCTTTTTGGTCAAAGAATCATTGATAATCGTCTCATAAAAAACGTTCTCTGCAGGGATGTACATCATGGCAAAATCAAAAGTCCCTTCTGCAGGATTAATATATTTATCCGCAATTTCATCAATGCGCAATTTCACAGAAGAAACAAATTCTTTTTTGAATTTGCGTTTATCTTCGTCATTCTCTGCGTTTACTAAACGCGCAAAACTTTCTAGCGGAAATTTGGAATCTACGGGAACAATGCCTTCAGCAAGGATAATAGCGGCATCCACCTGGGTGCCGTTTTTAAAAGTGTATTTGATTTCGTAATTTTTACTGGGGAAAATTTCTTTGAAAAGTTCTTCTAACAAATACTCACCCAAATTGCCCCGGAGTTTTGGCGCCTGTAAAATTTCTTGTAAAGAAGAGATGTCTTTACCAATATCCTGAATATTTTTGGTCGTCACTTCAAGAGTGCCTAATTTTTTTTGTATCTCGCCGATTACATCATTAGAGTTCTTCAGTTGTGAAGTAATGCTATTCTGGTTTGCAAACATGCCCTCGTTCACCGTTTTGAGGATAGAGTTCAGTTGTTCACGCATTTCTTTTTGTGTGTGGAGCAAAAGCGTTTGTTGCTGAGTCAGCGATGCGTTCTGGGCTTCCAACTGTTTCGCACGTAAATCTGCCAACTGATTTTTGAGATCTATCAATTGCGGTGAGATATCGGGCGCATGACTCTTTGATTTCAACAAAAGAATTAACAGCGCGAATAATAAAACGACGACAAAAACCAACAACACGATAGTCAAAGCATTCATCAGAGAACTCCTAATCCGAACTCTTCAAAATATACTTCCCAAAGTGATGCTATACTCAACAAAAAAATAAGTTAAAAAAAGTTGGCTAAGCCATTTTCAATGATTTAAAGGCATTTACCTGACCGCAAATCGCACGTTCTATGGTTAATCCATCAATGTTCGAAGCACCAAGAAATCCGTGAATCCCTGGCATGCAAACCAATGCATTACCCACATTTTCTGGTTCATCAAAAGGTCCTCCATGAACGACCACCAAAATATTTTTACAGACGCTACAACCCGCATCTGCAATGTCTGTCGCACGAGCCACAGCCTCATCCAACGCCAAAGCCCCTGTTGCTCTAGTAGAAGGCGCTGTAGTAAGACCCATGTGAACAACCAACTGGTCAACGCCCACTTTTGCCATGGCTTTAGCCTGGTCCACATCAAAAACATAAGGTGCCGTGAACAAATCAAGCTGATGAGCAATTGCCATCACTTCTATTTCCTTATCATAGCCCATGTCTGTGCATTCCAAGTTCACTCGAAAATTACCATCAATCAAACCTACAGTCGGGAAATTTTGTACCCCTGAAAATCCCATTTCTTTTAACTGTTTTAGGAACACCGGAAATAAACGAAACGGATCTGTACCATTCACGCCAGCAATCACTGGAGTTTTTTTCACAACAGAAAGCACCTCTTTGGCCATTTCCGTCACGATCCCATTGGCATCACCATAGGCCATTAAACCTGCAATAGAATTTCTCCCTGCCATGCGATAACGACCAGAATTACTAACAATTATAATATCTGCTCCACCAACCTCTGCCATCTTAGCAGAAATACCTGAACCGGCACAATAATCTAAAATGGGCTTACCCGCCGCCACTTGCGCATGTAAGCGCCTCAATATTTCCTGACGTGAAAAAATCATCCATCCCTCTCAGATTTCTTTTAATTAGTTCAAATAATGTATTTGAAACAGACTCAAAGGTTCCGTGTCCCTAAAGAACATTGAGCCTAATATTTTGCTTGATTGCACTAAAACATTTTTGCCATTGCGGAATGGCATAATCCCCCGCTTGTTAACATTACCGTAAAATTACTAATAAAGTATCCTGATTTGTGAAACAATCAAAAAACTTTGTGCTAAATCTCAACGAAAAATAAAGAAAAAACAATTTGACCTTGAAAATACAAAAATAGGATCCTGGAAATTTAAAAAAACAACAGATCGCTATTTAAAATCAAAAAAATGGTTTCTTTGAATACAGAAACCATTCCATCCAATTTATTAAAGCTGGTTTAGAAATTCGCAGAGAGCATTAGCCCGCCTCGCTTATTTGCAACATCCGCAATAGGGAGAATGCTCACATTCATCGCCGTTTTCGATTTTTCATATTCATCAGCTCGTTCAATTTTTTTATTACCACTACTTTTTACAACACCACCAACAATGGCTAAAATAACCCCTGCAGTAAGGGCGACATCCCCTGCCGTGAAAGCGATAACAGCCGATTCTCTCCCTTCAATATCATTTGAAGTATAATAATCCATGTAATCTTGAAAATTAACAACAATCAACCCAAGACCAATAGGAATAAGAACCGCGCCACAAACAAGCATCACTGTGCCTTTGGAACTCTGATTTTCACCTCTTTCTCGTAGGATTTTCATATCATTATCTTTCTGTTGGATGTCAAAAACACCCGGAACAAAAACCACTTTTGCCTCTGGTGTTGTGGCAGGTGCCACAACGGGTGTTGCTACGGATTCCACCACTGGTTCTGTAGCGGGCTCAACAGCCGTTTCTGCAACTGATTCCGTGGTTGTTGCTGGAGTTACCGCATCTGAAGCTACAGTTTCTACTTGAGCCCACGACACACATGTCGCGCACAGCATGGTCATACATACAAAAGAAAATACTTTCATAGAAAATCCTTTCTGGTAGTTTTACATAAATTAAAGCTTTTTCACGCACGGAGAAAATAATCAAAAGTAAATGATTTTGTCAATGATTTATAACAACATTTTATTTTTTTAGCTTATTAGAAATTCGCAGAGAGCATTAGCCCGCCACGCTTATTTGGCGAGTTCCATTGAGGTACTTGAATCCTCCAAAAAAGTCAAAAAGCCCCTAGCACATTCCGAACGCTCGCCAGTCTGAACGAAAAAATGCATAGCCAACCACTAGCGCTTCCAAAAGTACATACACACCAATCTCAGCGGAGTGCTGAAATCCCCAAATGCCGATAAGAATAAATTGCAGGAACTACAAAAGCTAAAAATAGAGGGGCTTGAATCGATCCAGGCTTTCTGTCATTATCCATAAACGAAATTGAACCATGATGCGACGAGTAAAAAAACTACAGCAACCAAAGGTCAACCCTTTTGAAAAAGAGTAGAAAGTGCGGCAATAAAAACTATCGGAGAAAACACTTTGGTTATTTTCACCAAGAAAGGC
>MNYL01000075.1 GCA_001873075.1 Fibrobacteres bacterium CG2_30_45_31
CATCGCGGTCTTTGTACTCCATACGGAGAGTATCTTTTTGAATAAAAAAAGGCCAAGAATTGGAATCCCAAGAAGGGTCTAATTGTGTAGTGATTACAGAGATGAGACGATTATAGGCATCGTAATGATAGGATTCTTCAAAATCTAAGATGTCAGGCCGAAACCATTGATGATCGTATTCAAAAGAAGCGCTTACTAATTTTCCATCGGGATCATATTTCCAAGAAAAACGACCCATCTCTTCATTGTCTCTATTAAAGGCCTTTATACGAACTAAGGAATCGTTTTCATCATATTCGTACAGGTGTCGATATTCTCCGCTAGGAAGATTTATATGCCCCGCAATAATTTTTTGCTTGGGGTTTTCTTCCCATGAGAAATGACCATCGGTGGAATTCCAGGAATGATCCAATTCGCTTTGTTTGTAAACGCGGTCGTTTCCTTGTTCTAAAATGCGGCCATTTTTGTCGCAGATATAGACAAAATCCTTATTGTCTTCTGCAAGATGAAGGTATATTTCTTTTCTGGAATTCTTGTAGATGACAAAGGCCTGGAGGAGGATCGTTCCCCCGGTGGAATCATAATAGGTGAAATCGGCGAGGGTCCCGTTTTCTCGATAGTTGATCTCCGTAGTCCCTGAGAAGTGTGCTGGGAGCAAGTTACCTTTGGCGTCTTTTGCGATTTCGTAATGGCGTTGCCGAATGAATTTAACCGGCCCTTTGATTTCGCTATAGTTTTTAGCGTCACGATCTCCCACAATGATTTCATAATCAGATTTGATGTTGGGGGGAGTCTTTTGAAAGAATTTGAGCTTTTCGAGACCATGACTGTCTACTTCGCCGGAACACCCCCAGAATCCTAGGCTCAAGAAAGCACAAAGAATAGAGATGACAATAGGCTGAATCACAATTTTCATGGGATACTCAATATATAATGTTTTCGTGGCATAAATCAGAGCCTCCCTTTGAATTGAAAAATTCTCGAGATTCTGTAATCTTATCGGCTCTTTTTACCTATTTTCAAGGCAGATGGATACTATAGAACTACCTCTTCCTGATGATTTTCATGTCCACTTGCGACAAGATGCGGCACTTGCTTCTTACGTTCGTGATGTCGCTTCGCAATTTGGACGTGGTTTGGTGATGCCGAATACGGTACCGCCATTGACCACATTGTCTGCTATTTTGGATTATAAAAAGCAAATTTTAGCTGCTGTCCCTCATTTTGAGCCGCTGATGACTTTTAAGTTATCGCCAAATTATACCGAAGAGACTCTTTATGCTTTTAAAGAGGCAGGAGTGGTCGCTGGAAAATATTACCCCGCAGGAGTTACCACTAATAGTCAAGATGGAGTCTCGGATTTTGAATCGGTCTTCCCCGTAATTGAAATTATGGAACGCTTGGGTTTGGTGTTGTGTGTTCATGGGGAAGAACCGGGAGCTTTTTGTCTGGATCGTGAAGAGGCTTTTATTCGTCGTGTTGAAATTTTAGCAAAAACGTTTCCCCGTTTGCGCATTGTTTTTGAACATCTTTCTACAGAAAGTGCAGTGAAAGCGGTGTATGCTTTACCTGCAACGGTGGCGGCGACAATTACTGTGCATCATTTGATCCACACATTGGATGACGTCATCGGGGATAGTCTTCGCCCCCATCATTTCTGTAAGCCTCTTCCTAAACGTCCGGCGGATCGTTTTGCGCTTCGTTCGGCAGCATTTAGTGGCAATTCGAAATTCTTTTTAGGGACCGATAGTGCGCCTCATCTGAAGGGAAAAAAAGAATGTCCTTGTGGTGCGGCGGGCGTGTATTCTGCTCCGGTAGCCATTCCGCTTTTGATCCAGATTTTTGAACGAGAAGATGTTTTAAGGAAGCTTTCCAATTTTGTAAGCGGATTTGGTGCCGATTTTTACGGGCTCCCTCGTGCGACTCAAACCATAAAATATGTGCGTAATCCGTGGGTTGTGCCAGAAGAAGTTCATGGCGTGGTGCCTCTTGCGGCAGGGGAAACCTTGGATTGGAGACTTTATGGCCAAGTATAAAATCCCATTGTTACCAAAAATAAAGGGCTATCTCTATTTTCTTGTTGTGGGAATAGGGGCCTTTGTTCTGTCTCCTATCTATGGTTTTTTCTTTTGCCATGCGTTTCGGGATGGAATAAAATTTAATGGAGTCGCTTCATTTTTTTTCCACCCTATTTTTAAACTTTTTGGAATAAAGCTTGTTGTCGAAGGAGAAGAAAATATTCCGAAAGGAAAAGGCTTTGTGGTCATTGCCAATCATCAGAGTTTTTTAGATATCAATGCGGTCTATGCCGGCGTTTGTCCTTCCGCATTTATTGCGAAAGAAGAATTGTGGAAAATCCCTGTGTTTGGGTGGCTCTTGAGTCGCACGGGTTCTATTCCGATTCATCGGGGGGCCTCGAGAACAAATACCAAAATCGGGGCTCTCTTAAAGCAACGTATTGATCAAGGTTTTTCCTATACGATTTTTCCTGAAGGAAAGCGCTCGGAAGATGGCGTACTCCTTCCATTTAAAAATGGAATTTTTCACATGGCGAAAGAATTCCATTTTGATTTAGTCCCGGTCACTATTATTAATGCAGGAAAAATTTTCCCCAAACAAGGGGTCGCTTTGTTTCCGGGAGAATTGAAAGTGGTAATTCACAAACCAGTGACACAAGATGAATACGGGGCACTCTCATTAGAGACGTTCCGAGAAAATGTGCGCAACACTATTGCGTCTGCGCTCCCTCAAAAAACAGAAGCCAAGGAGGCTTAGTATATGCAAGAACTACCATCACAAGAGCAAATTCTAGCGGTGCTTCGGGATGAACCTATGGTAGGGAGCCGTTTGCGTGGCGCCTTGGGAATTGCGAAGAAGAGCAAATTGTCTTTTAAGCAGAAACTTGCCGAAATGGTGAGTGCTGGAATTTTGGCTCGCAATAATCGCAAAGAATATTTGTTGGGAGACTTGGATGCCCCAGCAGAAGAAAAAGAGCCTTATGACAATCGGAGACCTAGTGCGCGTAGCCGGACTCAAAAAGTGGAAGAAACGGGAACCTCGATTAAGAAGGGAGTTCTTCATGTATTTGAGGATGACCGCTGGTTTGTGACTGAAACGGCGACGGGTAGAGATTATCCCATGGCGCACCGCAAGGAAGCTCCTGGCAAAGAGGGGCAAACCATCGCGTTTTCTCTTTATCCACATCCCAAGATGAAACATACGATGCTTGCGAAGTTGGAAAAAATGTCAATGCCTAGTGACATTACCTGGAAAGAAGTGACGGAACAGTTTATGAAGGATTCCAATTTGCCGGAAGACTTCAGTGAAAAGATTCATGAATTTGTGGATAAAAAAGAGCTTCCTACCGAAAAAGATTTTAAGGGCCGTGTTGATTATCGCAAAACCCACATTCTTTGTATCGACCCAGAAGGGGCTCGCGATCACGATGATGCGGTATCCGTAGAAAAATTACCAAGTGGTGAATTTAAACTGGGCGTTCATATTGCGGACGTGAGTCACTATGTCCCAGAAGGCAGTGAACTCGACGAAGAAGCACTGACAAGAAGCTACACGCAATACTTGCCTTGGTGTGCGGTGCCCATGCTCCCGGAAAGACTTTCTGGAGATTTATGTTCCCTGCATGAAGGCGTAGATCGTTTAGCTTTCACTTGTATGATGGACTTGAATGCTAAAGGCGAAGTTCAGAAGTTCGAATTCCATAAGAGTATTGTTAACGTGACGTGCTCTATTAGCTATGGACGCGCGGTTGAAATGTTCAAAGAGGGTGATGTTTATGTCGCGGCCCTTGCTGAAGTCACCAAGTTGCTCAAAGAGAATCGTTCCAAGAGTGGAATTTTGGAATTGGGTAGCACTGAATACGGGTGTCAGTTTGATGAAAAAAATGAACCTGTGGCTATTGTGCCTAGAGCTCAAGATGTATCCAATTCTTGGATCGAAGAATGTATGCTGATTGCAAATCAGTGCTGCGCAAAGGAACTCAAGTCGCGTGGACTTCAAGGCATTTATCGTATTCATGAGGCTCCCGATACCAGAGACATCATGGAACTTAATTATTTAATGCCGGATCTTTTTAAGGATAGCCCCGTGTCCCTTCGCGATATCGGAGCTCCGCGCCGTGGTGATACCAATTTGAATCCTACGATTTTTGGCTTGTACCAGCATTTGGTAAAGCGCGCAGCAAAAGATGAGACGATGCTCAACCGCATTTTGCGCAGTATGCAAAAAGCGCATTATGATAGCAATAGCTTTGGTCACTTTGCTTTGAATTGGCAGGACTATGCTCACTTTACTTCTCCGATTCGTCGTTATGCGGATTTGTGGTGCCATCGTGAACTTTCGCGTACGCCTAAAAATATTAAGGCAGAACGCGCGAATAGTGTTATTGAAGTTTGCGATTTGATTTCTTCAAACGAAATTAAAAACCAAAAATTGGAACGTATTTCCATTAAGGTTTGCGCCACATGGCTTTTGCGTGAACGTTTGGGAGAAGAATTTGAAGCAACCGTGAATGGTGTTGAACAGTGGGGCGTTTATGTCACGGTAAAGGATCCGATGGCCGAAGGTTTGGTGCGATTCCGCGATATTGCAGGGGACGATTACTACATCTTCAATCCTGATAAGGGTGTTGTCTTTGGGAAGAGAAACGGCATGAGTTTTATGCGGGGCGATGTGGTGCAAGTGCAATTGCTTCGTGTGAATCCACTCCGTGGTGAAGCTGATTTTGCTATTCTTCGCAAAATTTCCGAGAATAAGAAAACCACGACTCCGAAGCGTTCCCGTGCAGAAGCTGCAGATGCGCTGGGCTTAGTTTCTCAACCCAGCGAAGAAAATTTTGGTTCTCGAAAATCGGAACCTAGTTCTCCTCGCCGTCCTGGAAAATTTAGTGAGGCAAAATCGACAAGCAAGGGATCAAAATCAGGTACTTCACACAAGTCGCCTCGGGAATATGGAGACTCTAAAGGCGGTCGTCGCAAAGGCAGAAAATAAGGGTCAACATGCAAGGAACACCAGAAAACCGGACTATGAATGGGAAGATTCTCTATGCCTCCTATCAAGAGGAAGAAAGTCTTCCGCACTATATTCGCTATGCGCTTTCTGGTTTGACCCAGACCGGTTTTTCTGTGGTTTACTTGACGAATCAGAGAGACTTGGATGCAGAATCTCATGCGTTTCTCGACAAAAACAAGATTGAATTGTTCTTTACCGAAAATAAAGGCTACGATTTTGGGATGTGGCATCGTTACTTAAAGTACGTTGCCAAGTTTCGCAGAGAATCCTGGGATCGTTTAGTGTTGATTAATGATTCGATCGTCTATTATCAGAATCGGTTTAAGACAATTTTTGAACGTTGTGAAAAAAGTACTGCAGATGTGGTGAGTTTAACCAGTGATACTCAAATTCATTTCCATCTGCAATCCTTTTTCCTGTATTTGAAACCAAAAGCGCTTCCTGTTTTATTCGACCACCTTTTAGAATCTAACGAGTGTATGAATTTTTATGAGGTCGTCAAACGCATGGAAATAGGTTTGAGCCAAAAGTGGATGGATGCAGAGCTCACTTTAGAAGCTCTTTATAAGACAGAACGGCCCGTGCTATTTTCTTATCAGGAGCTGATTCTTGGCCATGCCGGTTTTATTAAACGAAAGTTATTACAGAAACGATTTACCCGTGAAGATGTGTTTCATTTTTGGGAACATGGGGCCGCAAGTGCGTTCAACCAAAATTATTATCAGTTGATTGAGCAAGAAGGGGCCATGGATTCCGATTTCCGCAAAGAATGGTTGGTGACAACGAAAGAATCTATGGGTGCCAAGCTACAAAAGGTTTTTCGTTTGATTTATTATCATGTTTACTGGAAGTTGAAACAAATTAAATTAAACCATTGCGCACGCAGAATGCCCCAGTAAATTTTTAGAGGGGTTTAAAACAAAAAGGGCAGAGTTCAAAAGAACCCTGTCCTTTTTTGGTTTTGGGTAGAGAGATTATTTTATTAAGATTTTTTGCGTGTGTTTGCCGATTTGTAACAGATAGGTTCCTCGGGTGACGTTCAAAGCAAGGACGGTTTCTGCTTCGGTGGCGGTGCCTACGTAGAGTAAAGATCCAAGCGGGTTGAATAAACGGAGTTTTGTTCCCTTTTCTGCCTGGATCACGATTGCTCCATTTTGGACAAAGGCATAAACACGAGTATTTATAGCCGTTTCGGAAAGAATGGCGACTGTAGAGGAACTGCTGGAAGAACTACTGGATTCTACAGAACTGGAAGAAGGCGTGACTACGTTTTGCTCATATTCTGTGGTGCTGATTTTCCCCACACCCGCCCAAGTGGTGACAATATCTTTGACGTCAGTCACAGCGTCAGTGGTATAAGAATAATAATCCGAAGGTTTAAAAGAGCCCACGGCAGTGAGTGAATCAATTTTGACATAGCTCGTATCGGCGGTCGTGAATGTGGTTCCCGAATTGATTTGAATTCGCATCGTTTTGGAGCCACATCCGCTCGACATCAAGGTGCCGCAGCCATCATACTTATTTCCGACGATTGTGGCTTTTCCATCATCGCCATAAAATATCGCTTGACTCAAAGAGGCGTAGTGATTTTTTTCGATATACAGATCGGAGCCGATACGGACATTGGGGCCGTTGCCGGAACCAGCATTCCCTTCTGTATAGTTGTTGTAGAGATGACTCATCGAGTAACGCATCATCGGCTGGCGCGCATCAATATTTTTGTAGTAGTTGTGATGAAATGTGATTTCGTGGCGGAGGCTGTCTCCATTGCTGTTCCCGATGAGCGAGCCTTTGTGATGATCATGGAAGTAGTTCCAGCTGAATGTCGCATTATAGATGTTGTTTTTGGCATCAAGCAAGCCATCGTAACGATCCTTATTGTCTGTTGCGGCATTGTAGAATTCACAGTGGTCAATCCAGATATTGTAGGACGCCTGCACATTTTTTTCAGCCCAGTTGTCCGCAGCGGAATCTGCCTGAATGTTGATGCAGTCCGGATCATTCAGAACTACTTCCGCCCCATTCCGATAAGCGACGACTTTGTTTTCGTCTGTTTTGCTGATAGGGACATCGCTCATGGTGAATTTAATGTTACGGATGATAATGTTGTGTTTTTTCTGGATGGAAAGTCCGACGCGGTTGAGGAACGCGGAAGAGCCAAGGCCTACGATTGTCTTATTGTTACCCACAGCAATCAGTTCCCCGTAAGTGGTGCTGATCGTTCCGGAGGCATCTACGGCGCCGTCGGTGTTGATTTTAACCGCAATGTTGGTATTGATTTCGCCCTCGACCAAGATGACGTAAGGGGTCTCAAGAGCTTCTGCATACTGTTTGAGGTCGCTAAAAGAGGACACTTTGACGACGGTTCCCCCGCTTCCCCCGGTGGTACTACCGCCGAGAGTGGCAAAACCATACATCCCAAAATCCGGTGTGGCTGCAACGACTGCGGAAGCAACCACCAAAGGCACGAGAAAAGCACCCAATTTTATCATCGAACAACTCCCTGTTATTAATGGGCACCTCTAAAAATTCCTTTTCTGCAAAATTGGCTGTGGCACATTGCCATAGTTCGTTGCTCAAAGTGGCGAATAACGGCATTATTCACCACTTTTCGCGCCTGCTCTGGCTCGGCCTCGCGCAATTTTGCGGTCGCAAACCAATTTTTAGAGGTGCCCTGGTATCAATATATCTAAAAAACAGGGGCCAAAATGTAAAAAATAAGAATTATTTTGAGAACTTAAATTTCGGCTAAAGTGATTAAAAATTAGCTAATTAGTCGTTTATTGTTGAAAATTAACAGGATTTCGATGTTTTTGATTTGTTTTTTATGAGAACGTTTAATGGCTTTTTTAGAGAACGAATTTTACAATGAAGGGCACTTCTAAAAATTGGGGTCTTATATATTCTAGTGCACAAATTTGAAAAATAGAGCAAAATTGCGAATGTCAAAAGTCTTAGAGGCTGATGTTGCGTCCAGCGAGCGAGTTCTATAAAGTCCGATGTTTCTTCGTGGGAACCGGTTTTTTGTTATAGAAAATTACCCCGAACCGCATCAATAAACGCTTGTACCCCTTCTATCGGCGTCTGGGGAAGGACTCCGTGACCTAAGTTCATGATATGGGGACGTTCTTTAACCAGATCCAGGATTTCGCGAGTGCGCGTCTGGATTGTTTCCGCAGGAGCAAAAAGCATGGCCGGATCCAGAT
>MNYL01000244.1 GCA_001873075.1 Fibrobacteres bacterium CG2_30_45_31
TCAACGGCCTTGTTCATTGCAGAATCAGGATCAGCAATGACAAAGTCGGGGACAAAACCGTAAGTATGGTAACTGATGCCATCTTTATCAAAGAGTCTAAGAGAGGTGGCACCTGCAATGCCATTGACCTCGGTCACGATATAGAATTGTCCAATGCCTTTTCCGTAGGAGAGTTCTCCCACAATCGGCGTTTTGAGATTTGAAGCAAGCGCGGCAGCAAAAATTTCGGAACAACTGGCACTACCAGAATCCAACATCAAAACATAGTAACGGCCTTTGCCAATCCCATTTGTCGTTGCAATTGTGGCAAATGCACTATCAATTTGAACGGTATAATCTTTGTCAGGGACGGCGTAAGTGCCTCGAATGATGGTATCGCCATTAGCAAGGAGCATCTTAGCCATATCAGAACATTGATCTACGCTTCCGCCCGGATTGCCTCGCAAATCCAAAACAGTTGATTTAGCTCCATCGGTTTCTTCAAGGATTTCTGCAAACTCTGCGGAGGTTCCGTGAATGTTGGAGGTGCTATCGGTAAATTCGGTAACGGTAATGACCGGGATATCATTAATGGAATCTAGGTAAACCGTGGGTAAAAGAATTTCTGTTTTGAGGAGCGAAAATTGAAGTGTATCGTCTCCTCTCTCGAATGAGATTTTAAAGGTGGAGGCGGTGCTACTGTCTACCAGTTTGGTGTAGCGATCATAGCTCCCTTCTAGGAAAATAGAATCCACGGCGATGACGATATCGCCTTTTTGAACCCCTGCGGAAAACGCCGAACTATTAGGGTAAACGCGCTTCACAGTGAGTGTGCTATCGACTGCCATACCCACGTTTTTGTTGCTTTCGGATTGGTTCAGTTGTGCCCAAAGTTCATCAAAGTAGATATTCGGGTAGTAGTTGGTGAAAAGATCCGACATATCTTCGTACATGAATAACACGTCAGCGACATCTTGTACAGAAGGGATGTATATGCTTGTGTCCACATTTTCGGTGTAGTATTCCTCAGACTTTAATTCCGTGCCTGCTTTGTAATAGTAAAAATACAGGAAGGCATAGTTGTATTCAAATTCACTGTAGTCTTCATCACCAGGATTTAATGGGTTAGACGTGGATGTTTTCGAACTGTTATCGCAGGCGGTGATAACAATTAACGACAAAAAAAGAAAGCTGCTCCATAATATTTTTTTCATACCGATAGGTCTCCTGTGATTCAATTTAATATGCGTAAATATATGTTTTGCTAGAGAAAAATTTTAAACAATTTAGGGGATTGCCCCTCCCCAAGGCTTGCGAGGCAAATAAAATGTTTGCTTTTCAAGGGAATAGGGAATGTTATTTAATCGTTTCTTTTCTACAGCTGTATTTGTCAGGGATTGTGCTTTTTCAATAGCACAGAGAGTAAAATCGTCCCCACATTGGACATCAGGGGCAATTCCAATGCCATGGTAGGACGTTCCTTGAGGGGTGTAAAGCTGCAAATTGGTAATGATTGCGAGACCTCCATCAATGGTTTTCCAAGAACTCTGTCCAATTCCTTTTCCGTAGGTGGTTTCTCCAAGAAGTGGAATGTCTGTATTTTCAGCGATGGCTGCTACAAAAATTTCTCCACAGGAAGCCGTATTTCGATTCGCCAAAAGCACAAATTTCCCCGATTCTGCGAGGTCTCCAGAGCTTGCCCTATAATCCAATCTTTTGGTCGTTGCAGCCCCATTTCCATCGAAATACTTATCAACGCGAGTGGAGAGAGTGCCACTTTTCACAAAGAGATCGGCGGCTCCAATGCATTGGCTCATGTGTCCCCCCGGATTATTGCGAACATCAATAATGCGAACATCCGCCTTGCGAGTGGCTTCCAGAGCCTTACGGAGTTCTCCCAAGGTTCCATCCACAGGGTCTTCGGTGGTTAACGTAAACTCTCGAATGGAAATGAAGACAAATCCATCAAGGGTATCCACAAAAACCGTGGGGGCATAAATGGATTCTTTGGTGAGTGAATAGGGGGAAAGTGTATCTCCCCGTGAAGTGACGGTGAGAACAATCTCTTTATTTTTTGATAACGTATTTTGGTAACGAATATAGGCGGAATCTCCTTCCAAATCAACGCCGTTGATGGACAGTATATTTGCATAACGAGGGATTCCCGCGCGCCCTGCGGGGCCTTTTGAATAAATTCGATAAATAAATAAGGGGTGTTTATTTCCGGAAGCCAACAGTAGTTCCACTCCGATATCCCCTGGTACATAGCTCGTATTTATATTCGTGATCGTTTCTTCGGAATGAGCCTTTGCTACATAACGGGTGTAAGGATCCGAAAGCGATTTGTATAGAAGTGCCACGCTGGTATCTGCAGTGGCAAAAGCATTCTGAAGTTCCGAAGGGTATAAGTACAAACGCTCGAGAAGCCAAGCGTTGTATTCAAATTCGGTCGGCGATTCCGTTTCGTCAACGGGGTTATCCAAAACGCAAGAGATCAATGAGAGGCAAATGCCAAGTAATAAAAAACGATAAATCGCTTGCATCAGTACCCCTTCAAAAATGAGGCATTAGGTCTCGATGCGGAGACCTGGTTTGCCTGTGAGGGATTTTGGGAGATCTCCCACGAGTGGATTGCTAACCAGTGAAAGAATCTGGAGCGTCTTACAATCCGCAAGACTGGCAGGGGCATATTCAATTTCGTTTTCGTCTAAAACGAGTTCGCGAAGATTTTTAAAGGATCCAAAGGATTCCGGAATGGCCGCAAGTTTATTTCCAGAAGCCATCAAAATTTCCAACTTGTCCATTTGACTCAGTGAGGAGGGAAGGCTTACTAAGTCGTTGTTATCGAGGTACAGTTTACTCAAATTGCAAAGCTTCCCCATGGCCTCTGGAATGGCCGAAAGCATATTGTCATGTAGGCTCAATTTGGTGACATTCACCCAGTTTCCGATGCTGTCTGGGAGGTCCAAAAGTTGATTTCTCGCAATATTCACTTTTTGCAAGTGAATCAGTTTACCGAGCGTTTCTGGAATTTCAGAAAGACTGTTGTAACCTAAGTACAAATTTTCGAGCTTGGAAAGCTCACAAAGGCTGTCCGGGAGCATCATGAGGTCGTTTTCGCTCACAGAGAGGTTGCGCAAATTTTTGAGTTGGCAAATCTCTTCGGGGAGTTCTACTAAAAGATTCTCATCAAGCTTCAATTCCTCCAATGATTCCAGTTCAAAAAGTTCTGGAGGGAGAAGGCGAAGATGTTTATCGGAGAGGTCTAGAGACTTAACTTTATCCGCTTTGGCCTTGGCAATACATTCGAGAATATTCATAGGTGAGGACTCCTTAGTCAATCCAATCATAGAATTTTTCTCCCTTTTGGGTGGATGAAAGCGCGAAAAACGGCACCAAAATAGTATTGCTTTTTTGTGCAGTATATTTTGAAGTACTTGAAAAAATACGGTAGTGATAGATAATTTCTTCAGTGAAATTTTTTGAAAAAAAACTATTTTTTGCTGGAAAAATACTGTAAGAAGTGATATTTTAATTATCTATGTATATGAACGTACATATAGAGGTTATTCTATAGGTCTTTCATGGATCAAATGTTGATTAATTGTCAACTTTTTGTCTATAAAGTTTTTGTAGAAAAATAACTGGTTGAATCTTTCTAGAGGAAATCATGGAACTATCAAAGTCACAGGAACGCAGGCTTTCTTTTGTCGCAAGCTTGCTGAGTTTGAACCCGAACGATCCAACAGATCGCATCAAGGCATTGAGGCATTTGAATTTGGATGAAGAAGGCTGTTTTCACGGTTTTCAATACTCACAGGGATTCCTAGAGTTTTTCATTTTTCTCGATGAATCAACCCCGCTTGAAAAGGTGGTTCATAACTTAGTTCAAGATCTTAAACAGCTTCAAATCGCTGTTTTTCGTACCAGTGATCCTGAAAACCCATTCTTTATGTCTCTTCGCGAAGAAGCGGATCCATGGGCCATTTTGGACATGAATTCCGGTGAAGACGAGGATGAAGATGAGAACGCCCCTGCGTCCCGTCCTTATATGGAAACGTTGGAAATAACGGTGCTTCGTACGGTTTCTAGTCGTGATATCACGGACTCGGAAATGGAGCGCACCCTCAAGGATATGCGGCGCAAGTTAAATGTTTGGAAAGCAGAAATTAGTGCTAAACTTGAAATTGTTGCTGAGCATGATGACCTGACCAAAGATCTTCGCTCGGGTGATGATAAACTTGAAATTCAGATGGAAGCTCCTCCGCTTCATATGGCTAGCGAGCGTGGCGAACTGTTCCTCGGTTTTTGCCCTATTCGGACCATTTTCGACTATCATGTGAGCTTGGGCAAGAGGCTCAAAACCAAGCATAATATGGCGATTGTTTCCAGCAATATTCGTACTTACCTGGGCAATTTGACCCATACCAATGCGGCTTTGATCGATGCTTTCCAAGAGATGGAACGCATGGATGATTCTTCGGATTTCCCGTTTCTTCACAACGGAATGACCCTCACAGGTGATGATTTGCGCTTGAAAGAACGCGATGGTCATAAGGTGCTTCAGATTGAACGCCCTAAAATCATCAACGGAGCTCAGAGTTTGTTCACTTATGAACAGTATTTCAAAAAGAGCAAGCACCCGGTGAATCCTTATGTGCTTGTGAAGGTTGTGGTGCCTTATGCAGGCGCGGATACTTTCCTGCGCCAGGTGACGATGGCGAACAACCGTCAGAATCCGGTGTTTAGCTATCACCTTCGTGCTGCTGATGATCTTCAGTTCTTTATTTGGCAGCGTTATCAGGAAGAAGGCTTTACCTATGTTTATAAGGATGGAGTGCGCCTCAAAGCCCGTACCCGTAAGCTCGAAGTGCGTATGCGCCCAGAACTTGCAAAAACCCTTTTCATGATGGATGCTAAAATTTCAGAAAGCAAGTCTTCCGATTGCATCTTTGATAAGGAAAGTTTGTACCAGCGTTGTTTCGGAGCCTTCTTGCGCGTCGCTCCTGCTAAAGAACAAGAATTTGTTCGGAAGACGATTGCTTATACTAAGGCTTGGCAGCTTTTGACTCGCTTGCCGATTAAGATTCGCAATGTGATTCCTGGTAAGGGCGTTTCTATCGAAGCTAACGATGATAACCCGCTGACCAAGATTACATGGAATGGCCGCTTGGAAGATAAGTTCGTGTTCCGCAGTGCCGTTCGTGATTTGGTAGTCGCTTTGGCTCTCCGTCATTGGCTGGTTTATGGGGAACCCACTCAGGATTTTGAATATTTGGTGAATAACGAACTGGACTTCAATAATTCCATTCTTCGCTATGCGTCACGTATTTATGGGGATCATTTGAAAGCGATTCTTGTGAGCGAATTTAGGGATGACAAGAGCTTTTACGATACCATTACTACGATCGATAAGGATTCTGGTGAATCTGTGGAACGTCGTTTATGGAAGGGCTTTGGCAATTCGGTCACTTATGAGAAAATGCTTGATCTGCTGATTAAGAAAGACGCCTCTTGGGCGAAGTGCCGCGGCGGAATCGACACTTTCTTGTAAGTCTTGAAAAAATAAGAAAGCCTCTGCGTTAAAGCGCGGAGGTTTTTTTGTTGATTCACAAAAAGAATCGCTCCCATCGTTGCGATTTCATAAAAGGAGCCCTCAAACTTAGGGGCTATTTATTCAGCATGAGGGAGGTGTATTTTGTGGCGCATGGCGAAGACCCGGAGTGCAAAGGTGAATAGCGTCGTGACGAGCATTTTGGTGTCGATGGAGGTAATCCCGAGGGGCTCCAAAAGCACAAAAAGGATTCCCCCAGCAATGGCTGCGGTCGCATAAAAATCGCTTTTAAGCACTTGGGGAATTTCACCTACGAGCATGTCGCGAAGCATGCCGCCGCCAGAGGCTGTGATTGTCGCCATGAGAATGATTGCAACGGGTCCTCCCTCTAGCAACGCCGCTTTGCTTGCTCCCACGGCAGTGAAAAAACCAAGGCCAAGGGCATCGGCGATAAGTACCCATTTCCAAGAGGCACTAACGATGCGTTTCGCGCCTAATGTAATGGCTGCGGCAGCGATGCAGGTGATAATGTACATGGAACTTTTGATGGCTACAGGCGGCGTAGATCCGAGTATAATGTCGCGTATAATTCCACCCCCGACTCCTGTGGTTACGGCAAGGATAATGACACCTAACCAATCCAGTTTATGCTGAATGGCTTTAGAGGCTCCTGTGATTGCAAAAGCAAGGGTTCCGAGAAGATCAATGGCGATAAGCATACCTAAAATTTATTACTATTCAGGGCTTAGAAATTGGTTTTTTTGTTTCACAATCTGTATTTTGAGACCGTCTTTTTGTTTTTAACTACTGCTGGGACGCATTCCTGAATGAATTGGCGATTTGCCACCAAAATTTCCCTTCTGGGTGCCGTCGTTGCACTCGCCTTTGTGTTGACTCCTGCTCAGGAATCGGCACAAGATTCCGTGCCAGCAGCCGATTCAACTCATTTTGCAGTACAATACATTCCTCTTCCCCCTAATGTGACTCCCCTGAATGGATTGTTACCGGCGGGTGGTGTTGGGCAAACCAATGCGATTTTAAAACAACCTCGAGGGAAAGTTTATTCCCATGACATTAATTTTGAAAACCGTGATCTTGAAGTGAAGGAAGAGTACGTTAATGGTATTACTCGCGATACTTTGGAAATGTGGCAAGCGACCTACCCTGAACTTGCGCTCTATGTGATGGATATGTACGATATAGGTTTTAACCGTTTGTGGTTGAATGCATTTATCGGTCAGAAGGATGATGGTTACGAAGCTCCAGAGTCCGGTTCTTTGTTTGATATTTCGATCCCGGTGAATATGCCTGCTTGGATGAAAGATTTTGGTTTTGATAAGCCGAAGCTTTTGTTGCAGGGCTCCATGGATATTCGTTTGAGTGGCCGCGGAGAAAAAGATGATGCCCCCGGGAGTACTAAGGATAATTTGTTCCCTTCGCCCACTTTGGATTACGATCCGAGCTTTATGGTCAAAGGAAAAATTGGCCCTTATATTACGGTCGAAGTGAATAATGTGGAAAGTGGCCTTGGAGTGAAAAATCAGATTCGTGTGGTGTATGAAGAATCTTACAAAAACGAATTTGAAGATTACATCTTGCAACGAGTGGAAGCAGGCTCTACCTCACTGAGTCTTGCGGGTACGGAACTTACTGGTTATTCAGAAAATCACCAAGGACTTTTTGGTATTAAGGCGGATTGGAAGTTGGGCGATTGGCGCCTCACTACGATTGCTTCTCAAGATGGCGGTAGTCAAGAAGAATATACGATTAACGCGAGTGAAAGTACCACGGAATTTCAAATTCAGGATAAGCAGTTTTTGTCTTATCGGTATTATTTCTTAAATCACGAGGCTAGGACTAATTACATCAATGCGGGAGTTGCAGGAAGAAGTACGTCTTCTTATGCAGCGACAGGTTTAAAAGTCTATAAGAGAAGTGCCGTCAATACTTCAACGGATGTTTTTGAAAATCTCATCGTTGTGTATGAGACGCCTTCGGGATCTAAGATTGAAAAAAAAGTGGAACGGATGGTGGAAATTCCCTCCACTGATTATTCTTACGACAGTCGTACCGGCATTTTGAAAGTGAATGGGGTGACTCGAAATACATTGCTTGCTGCAAGCTGGAGTGATGATGGCACGGGCCGCGTGGGCACAACGATACGTGCAGGGTCAAAAATTGTTTTGATTCAATGGGATGCGACACTTTCTGATTTGACGGATATCGATAAGTTAATGCTTCGTAATGTTTATTCGGTGGGAATTTCAGACGGAAGTTCAAGTGGCTTTGTGCTCCGCCTCAAGGACAAATCGGGGATCTCTGAGAATTATTTGAAAACGTTGGGCGTTGCCGATTCTACCACGGGGACGCCACTAGTGAATGATGGTTCCGTTTTTAAGAAAGATGCTTCTGGGGCCTATACGGGGGAAATGTGGCTTCCTTGTCGCCCAGCTTCTTGGTACACAGGCTCCAATGCGGCGGCACTGGCTAGGCAAAATTGTTTGGAACCATTCCGCAATGTGGAATCCAGTTCCTCCATGGCACAGTTGTATACTACACCGATTTATAACCTCAGTCGTTATGTGAGTCGCTACCACTTTGAATCTGTAGGTAAACGCCGCAGTTCTACCATTAGCGTGCGCGATCCGAGTTCCAGCTATTCTGTGAGTGCGGGCTCTTGTATGGATATTTCGGAGGGGTCGGAAAAATTGAAAGCCGGTTCCGAAGTTTTGGTGCGTGATCAAGATTATGAAGTCAATTATGAATTGGGTCAGATTGAACTTTTGAGCGCGCGGGCATTGGACCCAAATAAAGAAATTACGGTGACCTTTGAATGCTCACCAGCTTTTGAAATTGAGAATAAAGTTTTGTTGGGGGCCCGCGCGGAATTGCCTTTGACTCATTATGGATTTGGCGAGGGTTCGATTTTTGGTGTAACCGCTTTGTACAAAAGCC
>MNYL01000208.1 GCA_001873075.1 Fibrobacteres bacterium CG2_30_45_31
CGGATAGTCTTGTATCGCTGCAAAATTCGTATATACTTTCGGCGGTACAAAAGGGAAAATGCGGTGGTATATACGATGCAAAAAATTAGTTCTGGCATTCTGTGCCTCTTTTTTCTATGCGATAATAGTGTTCGTCAAGCCAATCCCGACCGCTGTCGTGATATTCTTTTACTGTTTCGCGAGTTGCAAAATGCTCACATTCCCCTGCAAGAGCGTGTCTAATTATTTCTCCATCGTCTTTATGTAAAAGACAGTTTAGCCCATGGGCCCAAATTGACCAATTGCAATTTCTGCAACACACTTGATTGGCCATTGTTTTTTCGATACGAGCTTGAATTTCTTCTGCGGTTTCTAAAACACAATGTCTAGTAGTTTTGTTTTTTCCGATGGGTTCTTGGGTCTTTGTGACTTCTTGTTTATTTTTTCTGGAGGCCTCGCGACGGTGTAAAAGTCGGAGCGTTCGACGTTTAAGAAGTTCTAGTGAAATAGATATCATTTTTTGTTCCTTGTTATTTGTCTCTTCTTCAAAAGTTACCCGGCGTGGTAAACCTCGATGGCTCACAACTTCCATCTCTAAAACCACGCCGGGGTGCAGGAGTTTCCTGCGTTCAATTTTTACCCGCTTGAGTAGACACAAAACCAATCTCTCAAGCGGGGTGCGGAAGCTATTTCCCGCTAGTTCCCAGGCAGGTCTCGAACCTGCGACCTATGTCATTTTACTGACACTGCTCTGTCCCCTGAGCTACTAGGAATCTGCCTCGGTTTTAGTTGCCAGGCGATGCAACTCCCCTCTTCAGAGGACACGCGGTGCTGTCGTTTCATTGACAGCGGGAATCATTTACGAACCTGATTTTGTCTCAGTAAAAAATTTTGCTGGAATAGGAATTCCGCGTGAAATACAATTCCTGCATCTGTACACGCGGTAACTTGATGTCAGACAGAAACATTTCCAACACTTGTCCATGTGTTGCGCCCTGAATTTCTCTTCGACTGTTATTTTGCGGCGGACAAACGGTTTTCCTACTCTCTCGCCATCTAAGTTCGGGGGTTCTGAAAGAATCTCAGGTATTTTAAAATCATCAGTCATGCTTAACCTTTGTCTTTTGCATGTGCCATATCTTCGCCCGGATAGCAGCTTCGGGCCTCCGGTGATCCGCCGCGATCATTTCCCAAGGCACTGCACGTTTTGCTTGATCCGCAAGGCGAATCATCTCAATGTGCGTCCAGCGCCTATTGTATGCGAGATCGTGGACTCGGGATAGCTTACAGACGTGGGAAATCGAACACCCATGAGTGACTGCTATCTCATTCATTGGTCTCCGCGATTCCAAATCCTTAATGATGTTTTGATCTATGGAGTCAGGGAGCTTGTGAATGGTGTGGGTGAGCCCAAGCGCACGACCGATGGCACGGATGACCTGTGGCGTCACGCCGAAGCGTTTCGCATATTCGGGAGTCTTGTGCTTATCGTAATTGTCCCGCAAAAAAATGATGTCGTCAATCGTCATTGTCATTGGTGTCGTTATTCTCCGAGGACTTCATGACAGCTTGCACTTCTTTTTTAGTAACGGATATTTCATCAATCCCGATGCATCCGAGAAATCGGAGTAGATCGGACAAAAGTTTCATGTCAGAAGGAAGTTCGTTTTCCAGCCTTTGCCACAAAAATTTCTGTGCCCCCTCGGTGACTTTTCCACTTTCAATGACATGACCCAGAAAAAATGGTTCATCATCTTGAATTCCAAGGAGCTTTTGTTCCTCGTCATCGTAGAAGTCGCCAGTAAAAAGCTGGATCAGTGCAATGATCCGCAGATCAACACTGGAAAAATTGTCTCCGAAAATTTTGTCAATGATCTGTTGTTCGGCTTTGTTCCGGACAATTTTTTCGCGCACACGGTAGAATTCCTCTTCCTGTCTCTTCGCATCTAATTCTTCCTCGGAAAGCTCCGGTTCCTCCGCATGCTCTGGGTCGTCTTTCTCGTTGTAGCAATAGTTAATCTTCGCGGTCTCGGGATCCACGAAGAAACGCGGTTTCACGCCCGCTTCCTTGAGATGTTCTATTTTTTCGGCATCTTTTTTTTCATTGAGATAGCCAGCACCGCATTGAAAACTCCATTGGTTTTTTTCTTCTTTGGATCCCTGTTTAGTGAGTTTGCGGCTGAGAGATGTGGCAAAGCTTTTTACCATCTCCACATAGCAGCGAGGGCAGGTGCAACGGTCTGGTGAATTCTCTTCGAACAGCTCAGTCATCACGCTGGTGCGATTAGGACACTGGGCGCATTTCTTCGTAGTATCGAAGGGGGCTCGGGCAAGAAGATGCAAACTGTTTTCGATGTTTTTTTCTAGCTGCTGTGGGGTCAAGAAGTGGCAATTTCTCGCATAAGCCAGGACGTCTTCCTGATCAGTCACATTGCACAGGACTTCGGCGTGCGCGAGTGTGACGCGTCCTTCGCGCATCATTTCAAGCACTTCATTGCCAAGCGCTGCCATGCGGGCTCTCGCGATAGCCCAGCGCGGAGTTCTTCCAAAAATGGCAGCTACATCGCGGGGAGTATTTCCGGCGAGCATCATTTTTTGCACGGCCACGCATTCATCTGCGGGATTCATCGGCTGGCGGGCGATATTTTCGATGGTCGCTATGGCATGCTCTGCGGTCTTACCTACATCGCGCACACTACAAAGGATGGTAGACAGCCCGGCCTCTTTGGCGGCAATGAGTCTACGGGAGCCCGCGATAACCGTATATCGTCCCTTCCCCGCGTCTCTTACTGTAATCGGGTTGATGAGGCCGTATTTACGGATGCTCTCTACCAAATAGCTCACGTCGGAGACGTCTGTGCACGGATTCATGGGGTTGGAATCGATACACTCAACGGCGATGTCAATCACGCTGTTCGGTACGGGTGCCCCGGAAGGAGTCTTCGTGGCCTTCCGTTTTGGGGAGGCTTTCTGCGATTTTTTCTCTGCGGGGATGTTTTTCTTTTTCTTGGTAGTCATGGTTTGTTCCTTTTGTTTGGTTGTGAATCATTTGTATGTGTGATTAGTCTCGAAATCCATTTCGTCTGGCCAGCATCTCCGCGACATCGCTTTTATCAGCGTCAATGGGTGGTCTTTCAGTGGGAAACGTGTGCCCGATGGGGTACATTCCAGTGATTTCGTGGATTCTGTGGACAACTTCGTCCACTGAAGGCTGTTTGATATGATTATTCATCTCGTCCAATGCATTTTCAAGTAGTGTTGGAATAGCTCCGTAGTAACGCATTCTTCGGTCGCATTCCTCGGGAATCTGCACGGTCCAGAAGCTGTAGCTAAGCATTGGCATTGCGTACCTCTTGGACGGGGAGAAACAGAAGCTGGCGTGATTGCTTAGGTTCATAGGTCCTTATCGCGTAGTCGAAGCATTCGCGGCGTGTACCGCGGAACCAGTCTATTTGGCCTTCTGATCCTAAAATTTCAAGTTCGTAAGTTGTTCTCATTGTTATTTTCCTAGCCAAGGTGCGGGTCCATCCGGTTCTGGCAAAATCAGTGGTTGTGCGCCAGGCTGATTCTCCAAAAAAAGGCGGGGGGACGCATGTGGATTGTTACACGCCTTGAGGTCATAATTCATTGCGAGAATGTTGTTTAGTTTGCGACGCAATCTCATCTTCCAGCCATATTCGGCTTTTGGATGATTGGAACGAACCCAATCATGATAGAGGCCCATCTTTGTGGTGAGCATTCTCATGGCCTCGTGCCGGTTGATCGCTTTTTGCAAAACATCCTCGCGCATAGCCGTTAACCTCTCTCGGTCTCCATGTAAAAGAAAGCGTTTGCGCGCGAGGCTTGGACGAGTGCGTCCGTAAGCATATCAACTTGTGTTCGGATTATTGACTCGGGGCCCACCTCTAAAGAGAAATTCTCTGATGAGAGCTGTTCTATTTTGTCTATAGTGGATTTGCAATTAATGTCTGGTGTCAATTGCAGTGGGTTAATGATCTGCACTCGATTCAATTCTGTCGTGACGGCCATGGCTATGGCATTCCGGATTTTCAGGATGGAATTATCCGACCATTCGCGTGCGGCCTCGAAAGAATCCAGCGAGGATGTGATAGTGGATGCCGCTTTTGCAACGGTCTTGTTTTTTTTCTGACTCATGGATTCTCCTTGATTTCAGTTCCTATGAAACATCCGAGCCCATTCCACCGCTTGGACTTCCAGCCGCAGGAACATTTATCTTTTGCTGCGCCGTTTCCGCCGCGGTCGCATTCACAACACGCGGTCCATTTCTTTCCACTTTCATCCACGAAACTATGCCTTGGCATTATTTTCCTCCTTCGTTAATTTGTATTTGGCTAGCACCTTTTCTTTAATTTCATCCCTCAATTTATGTGTGAGAGTTAGGTAAAAGGGATGAAACCCTACCGGTTGCGAAGGACTCGCAACGTCTAGCCCATGATTCATATCGACAATGCTAAGGCCGTTAAGTTGCAATTGATCATTCAAAATTACGGTTGCGATGGCTTTTGTTATGCCTTCTTTTTCGATTTCGTACGGATAGATTTCCACGTCTGTGACTTCGAGTGGACTGAATGTCTTTCGGTTCATGCAATCTCCTGCGTCAATTTGTATTCGGCAATCACCAGATCGTGAATATCTTGGCGGAGTGATGGCACTTTGGCATCATAGAATCTGGACATTGTATCTAGATAGGTCAAATCGCAGGGGTACGCGACCCAGAGTGTTCCGTCCTGTTTTTTGACGACCCGAAGGCTTTTGAGTTCCAGTTGTCCATTCAGAACGATGCTAGCCACGCCTACGGTGTCCCCGTATTGCACGGGAACGACATTCACGGACGTCAGCATTAACGGTGGGTATGGTGTTTTGTTTTCATTCTCCATGGTGTTCTCCTTGATTGGTTCAATTAAACTTGATCTGTTTTCGAAAATTGAATGAGTGCGCCCATCCAGTTTCGGATTTTGCCTTTGAATTGCCAGTTGTTTTTGGAATTGATTTCCCAAAACTGGTGGCAGGTACTTTCGCTGATTTTTTTCATGGCCCCGAAACTGTAGACCTCGCCTATATCCTGCGGCAGCGGCACTTTCGTTTTGTTGTTGATGATTTCGCCGTCGACTGTGATTGTCTCGGATGTATCGGCGTCTTGCACTTTTTTATTTCTTCGGCTGTCGCGCATGGCATCGGCTTTTGTTATCCGATATTCATCTACATTGACCAAAAGCTCGGCGGCAAAATCGTTAATGCTGGGATCAGTGTAGGCAAGCGATTTTGTAAATTCTCGGATCCATAATCCGAGTTCCGCATCGCTTTTAAAAGCGCTCACCAAAAGCGCAAATTTGGCGACGGGCAACTGTACGGTTCCTACAGGTCGCATTGGCATTCCTGACGATAAAGAATGTCAATCGCTTGCGCAGAAATGCGGGCTAAAGAATCAGAATAGCCGGTTGCCCTTCTTCTATGGATTTGTATTTCTCTGAGTTGATGGTGGGCAATCGGCCCAATGTTGATCACGTTGTTTTTATTTTCTGCATTCATTGTTTGCAACTCTCATAATTATTTAATTTACAAATAAATATAATTCAGTTTTGAAAAAAAAACAATAAAAATTATTGCAAAAGCAAATTTTTTATTCGAAAAGCATATTTTTGGAGCATGTCAATTCGTTTAATTCAATTTATGGACCGGAATGGGATAAAAAACCAAACCGAATTAGCCCAAAAACTGGGAGTATCGCAAAGTGCCATTTCATCTTGGAGCAGTGGACGAAATGAACCAGATCTCAATTGTATGAAAAAAATGCTACTAATGGGAATGACCATCGCGGAGCTTTTTGGAGAAGATGCCGAACAATCTGTGATCAATGGATTAAAAAATAAGATAACCCCGAGGTCAGTTGATAACGCAGTGTTTTTGGAGGCTGTTAAAAAGGCTTTAGCTTCGTTGGGAAAGAATTAATTTTCTTTTGGAAGTATTTAAATTAAAACTGTAATTTTCAAGCACAAATAAAATTTTGAAGCGGAGGAAACAAAGAAATCCTCTTCTTGAGTTTTATAATCAATGACCATAATCGGAGAAAAAACATGTCAGAGCAGCAAAAAACAACAAAATGCCCAAAATGCCAAGAAGAAATTATTGCAGGAGCCCAGAAATGCAAACATTGTGGTTCGGATTTGCGCGTTTGGTGGAAACGGCATAAGATTCTGACTGGAATAGGGATTTTCTTTGTTTTGGTAATAATTTCTGCGGCCTTCAGCAGTGGTGACAAAGAAAATGGTGCGTCATCGGCACCTGAGCAAGCACAGACGACAAAAGAAACACCAGTAAAACTATCTGGAATAAAAATTTCAGCTTCACAGCTTTATGCCGCTTATACTGCGAATGAAATCAAGGCTGATGACATGTACAAGAATAAAATACTTGAGGTCAGTGGTTCTGTTACGTCTATTGGAAAAGACATTATGGACAATCCTTATGTCGTTTTAAAAACGTCGGATTTACTTGGTGGCATTCAGTGCATGCTAACTGACGAAGAAAAATCGAAAGCCGGCAAACTTTCGAAGGGAAATTTAATAACGGTTGTTGGAAAAAATACGGGTAAAATGATGAATATTCTTTTGGATGAATGTTCCATAAAATAGATGTTCCACACGTCCGGATGCCTGCCGCTCCCAGTTATTTTGGACAGAAATTTCACGCCCATCCGGATGCTCGCCGCTCCCAGTTATTTCGGACAGAAATTTCACACCCATCCGGATGCCTGTCGCTCCCAGTTATTTCGGACTGGGAGATCGACTGAAAGTTTTCGTTAAAACTCCCAGTTATTTGAGACAGAAATTTCACACCCATCCGGATGCTCGCCGCTCCCAGTTATTTCGGACAGAAATTTCACACCCATCCGGATGCCTGCCGCTCCCAGTTATTTTGGACAGAAATTTCACGCCCATCCGGATGCTCGCCGCTCCCAGTTATTTCGGACTGGGAGATCGACTGAAAGTTTAGAATGCAGTGGTAACAAATAAATGTTACTGTAACGTATAAATGTTGTTGTAACATAAAAATGTAGCAGTTACATTAAAGTGTGCTCTTGTCATTCAATCAATCAATCATTCATTCAGTCAATCAGACAGTCAGTCAATCAGACAGTCAGTCAATCAGACAGTCAGTCAATCAATTCTTCTTTTTGGTTATGTATATAACTATTCATTCATCATGCGTTTGTGCAAAAAGCTGACGGCATAAAAAGAAAAAACAGGGCAAAAGGGCATCAGGAACCCTCGATCCCTTTTTGGAGGCATTCCAATGCCTTCTTCATGTTTTTCCGGATTCTGGCGCATTTGTGGACACACAACAGGCAAATCCCGCATGATCCCGCGCAAATAATTCCAACGGCAAGACAAAAGCTCATAAATCCTCCTATGAATTTCTCGAAACAACAACCGGCATTTGCCTGTTGTTTTTTTTTTGTTAACAAACGAAAAATCTTTATCGTTTTAATTTTTCGACATAGTCATCCACAACCCAGCGTGGAATGATGTAGGTGCCATACTTCACTGCTTTCATTTTTCCCTCGTGGATCCAACGATAAATTATATCGATTGATTTCTTGGTAATCAGCGCAAATTCTCCAGACGAAACACCGTCCGCCTCGGCCTGTATTCTAGTGGTATTATTATCCATTTAACAGAAATAAATAATGAATCTGTATTCAAAAGCCTCAAAAGTGGGCAGAATTCTGCAAAATCAGAAATAAGTAATTATTGTGGTATTTTGGGGGCAGGATAGAGCTTGGTTGGGTTCATCGACAATTTCAATGTATTTTCTTAGCCTCTATTTAAAGCCTTGTGGCCCTTTCCAGGCGTTTTAAACGAGTCTAAATGGCTTTAAATGTAGGTGTATTATCAATGGTCTTTAAACCTGCGTTCAAAGCGCAAATGGCTAGCAATGGGCTTCATTGACCATTCATTTTAAGAGCTTTAAACCTGATTAACCAAGGTTAATTAACCATTCAAAACATGGTTAATTCTTTGTTTTCTTTCAGTTTTCCACACAATAAA
>MNYL01000030.1 GCA_001873075.1 Fibrobacteres bacterium CG2_30_45_31
TATTCGCTCTTCTTTAAATTTTCGTCCCAAAGAAGAATATTCTGCACTAAAAATGATCGGTTTTAAAGATCCTCGTTTGTTGGGACAGGGATATAAAATGGATTTTTTGCATAAGTCCGATGTCGCTGCTCGCAAAGTTTCGGAGCGTATTGTACAAGTGAACGCCTCTGTCTCAGATTCCTATTCCCATATCTCAATTATCAATAGCGAAGGTCTTTTTATTGAAGATACCCGTTGTCACACCCGCTTAGGCATTAATATTACAGCCTCTGATGGCTCGGAGCGTATTGTGGCTAGAGAAGCTCCTGGTGCTTTTGGGGGTTATGAAGTTTTGGACTGCTACGATGCGGAAGCCCTTGCGATTGCCGCTGCGGAACGTTCGCTTCGAATGTTGGAAGCGGGATATATTCCTGGGGGCCAGATGCCTGTGATTATGGGCAACGGATTTGGGGGTGTGATTTTTCATGAAGCGGTGGGACATCCGTTGGAAACGGAATCCATTCGTCATAAAGCGAGCCCTTTTTGTGGAAAACTGGGTGAAAAGGTGGGGCACTCTTGCCTAACTGCTGTGGATGATGGCACGTTGGATGGTGTTTGGGGAAGTATTGCTATTGATGATGAAGGCACCGCATCGGAGCGCACCGTGCTCATTGAAAATGGCATTTTGAAAAGTTATATGAGTGATCGAGTGGGATCTCTTGAATTGGGGGTCCCTCTTACAGGAAGCGCCAGGCGAGAATCGTACAAATATGCTCCGGTAAGTCGTATGCGCAATACGTTTATTGCCCCCGGTAAAGATTCCTTGGATTCTATGATTGCGAGTGTTGATTACGGTCTTTTTGCTGCAAAAATGGCGGGTGGATCTGTAAATCCCGCGACAGGAGAGTTCAATTTTGCGGTGGAAGAGGGCTATATCATCGAAAAAGGCAAAATTGGCAAACCGGTTCGAGGGGCCACTTTGATTGGAAAAGGAAATGAAATTCTGCCTCGTATTTCTATGGTCGGTTCTGACTTTGCGAATGCGGCGGGTATGTGTGGCGCATCCTCTGGATCAATTCCTGTCACCGTAGGACAACCCTCCATTAAGGTGGATCAGATTCTTGTGGGTGGGAGATAAAAAACAAGAAAGCGTACCTTATACAGATACGCCTCTTGGTGTTATGGGGGTTGGGATAGGAACATTTCTGTCCCGCATCAAAAGTATCTCTTTAACACAAAAATAACCTAAGGGCAAATGCTTTTCTGGTGTAAGACTTTACAACGCGAGTGCATGACCAAAAAGGCAGGATCGTGTTTTTGGCATTTATTGAAAGCTATAGTGAAGGTTTGAGGCCCCTTCGATGTTGAATCAGTCCTTTTAGTAGGACATTGGTCAAAATGGGACAAGAGGTATAGCCGATCGCTTATTGGTTGAATGTTGTAGATGGAGATTGAAATGACCGGATCTTATTATTAATTTTCGATACTCATTCCTTTTGTCCTGACCAGGTGAGAGTATGATCGTTTGTTCTAAATAAGAGTTTCTGATTTTGAACATCTGAATATTGTATGACGTTTTAAACCCGATGGGTTAAATTTTAGGAGAGTTCGGATGAAGATCAAGTATTTTGTGATCGCTATTTTTACGTGCTTTGTTGCTTTGGCGCAGGCAGCGGATCCCGTTCTGGTGACTAGTCAAAACGTGCTGACTGGGTTTACAGCGTATAAGGAAGGTATCTGCGTCAGTTTTGTGGGCGATTTTAATGGCGATAATTTGTCTGACTATGCGGTAGGTGTGCCGGAAAATACGGGTGGCACAGATTCAGGTTCCGTTTTTTTTGTGAATACAGGCTCTGTGGATGGTCTTAGTTCCGCTGTTGCGGCTCAAATCAAATTGGCGCAGCTACCAGGAGTCTCTGGATTGACGCTCATTCGGGAGCGACTGGGTGCATCCATTGCAACGCTAAAACCGTTTCAGGGCGTTGGCACAAAGGGCGTCTTTTTGGTGGGTACTTCGGAGCGGAGCCGCATGTGGATGATGGAAGTATCGTACAATGCAGGGTCTTTTTCTGTTACCCGTGCGTATCGTGTCGATTCTTTGACATTGACAAATTCAACAGGAATGAATTTGTCGGGTGCAACGCTTGGATCCTCTATCGCTTTGATGAAAAAGAAAGGCCGTGAATACATTGTTGCTGTAGGTGCATCCACACATAATTCCAGAGGTGCGGTGGCTATTTTGGGCATTGATACGAGTTTTTCCAGCAGTCGGGTGATCACTTATTTTGATTCTGCATCTGCTCCGTTCACGGGACGCTTGGATGCTTCCGATTATTTGGGCGTATCCATTGCCAGCCTTGGTGACCTTAATGGAGACGGTGGCATTGATTTGGCTATCGGAGCTCCCTATGATGATGATGATGGTGCTGAGAATGGGGCTGTTTATGAATTGTTCTTGGATGCCAACTATGCATACCAGAAGGTCGTTAAGATTAGCCGAAAAAACGCATTGGGCATGGGTAGTGACAGCGTTCGCTATTTTGGCAAATCGTTGGCTGGCCAATATGACTTTGACCATGATGGGGTGAATGATCTGGTGGTAGGGGCCAGTCAGACGCCTATGAGCACCACGGTGCGTTCTGGGAGCATCCAGATTCTTTCTTTGGATGTCGAAGGCACTGTGTTGCGCTCGCAAATGCTGTTGCCTGGCCAGTATGGCTTGGCATCTACCATGGTGGGCACGAGTACCAATTATAACTTTGCATTCTCGCTGGCCATAGATGATTTGGACTACAATGGGATGCCTAATTTAATTGTGGGCACAACAGGGCATAATGGCATTGGCGGTTATTGGAATTTGCAACTCAAAGTTGCTCCTTGGGTTCGCCATAAGCTTGATACTATTGAATTAGCCACCAATTCATCGGTACAGCTCTGGTTGGATACGCTAATGATCGGCTCTGGATTAAGTTATTCGATAGGAGTATCGGATTCGGGGACGACATCCGTTGTGCGGCCTTCCATGCTGACCGCCAACCGTCTATTGTTGCAATCGTTCACAATACGAAGTGTAAGCAAGGTTGTAGTCAAGGCGGAGGATACTGTTAATCCTACAGGGTTCGGTCCATATGCGGTCTATGATACTTTTTATGTACGAGTTTCTGGACCCAATCAAGCACCCGTTTTCTCCCCCAAGGATACAGTGCAGTTGACGGAAGATGGGCCTGTAGTTTCTGCTTTTTTGTTGGATACATAGTTCCAAGATGGTGATGATGATTTGTTGACATACAGCATCGTCAGTGCTTCATCAAAAGTGACAGCAACTATCAATAGCAACATGTTGACGATCACTTCTTTGGCTGATTCTAATGGTGTAGGAACAATAGTTCTCTCGGCTAAGGATAAAATTGGTCCTGTCGAAGGAACTGTGTATTTCTCAATTGCATCAGTTAATGATGCGCCAGTGGCGAAGAATGACTCTATTGTCATTGATGAAGATGCCTCTGCAACGATTGCCGTGTTGAGTAATGATGTGGATGTGGACGGACAAACTCTTTCTGTTGGGATCGTCACACAGCCCAAGCTGGGCAAGGCTTCTGTGGTTTCGGGCCAAGTTTTGTATGTGCCTAATGCCAACGTCAATGGTAGGGACACCTTGTACTACTTCATTTCCGATGGCTTGGTAAATGATACAGCAAAAGTGGTTATTCGGATATTCCCAGTAGATGATGCGCCTATTATTGTTGCCTTGGATACGATTCAAGTAAATGAAGATGCTGGCCCATTTACGCTGTTAGATTTGGATACCATCGTATTGGACGTGGATAGGGAAGCTTTTGCTAGAGGCATTGGCAAAGTTACCCCTAATTGGGCCTCCGCTGTTTTGGATTCGGATAATGTTCTGACAATGACTACGCAAAAGGATTCCAATGGAGTGGTGGCAATTCGTATTTGGGGTGAAGATTTTGGCGGAACGGAAACCGGTACGCTATATGTAAATGTTCGTGCGGTGGAAGACAATCCAGAATCTATTGTCAATATCGGTTCTCCAATTCAGTTGAAAGTCTATTGGGTGGGTGCGCATAAGATTCAAGTTCAATTGGACGCCTCGGTTTTCGCCCTGTATGTAGTGCGTCCCAATGGCTCGGTGAGAACACAGCGGGGTTCCATTCGCTTTGATGAAAAACAGGTATTGCTGTCTGCGGAACGAGGTGATCTGCTGGTTGTGAAATCTTTGGGCAAAACGATGAGTGTTCGATTATTTTAATTCTATCGGGCCATTTCGGTTTTGTCTGGATGGTCCAATAACAACGAGTGGGAGTCTAGTGGTGGTATTTTATTTCAGGCGGCCCTCTTTGGTGTAACAAAGGAGTTGTGTGTATGAGACGATCAGTTTTTGCTCTTGTATTTGCTGTAGGTATTGCTACTGGGGCTTATGCTTACCAGTGGGTGGACTCTTGGAAACAAGATGCGTGGCTGCATACGGGGGGCTATCTGACGGGTTTTGTCTATGGTGTATTTAGCCATGACACGCTCTATTCTACCTATGAGTATTCGGGTATCATGGCTTATGATACCACCAATAAAGTGCTCACTCGGATGAAATCGAGCCCGGCGTATCCTTACTTGGGTGGATGGGGCCTTTCTATGCGAGGCGGCCAACTGCGCTCAATGGTGAATGATGGGGGGCTGTATCGTTATGACGCCGAGGGCGCGGGGGACGCTTGGACGTTTAAGGCTACTTCAGCGCAAGAGTCGCTAGAAGGATATCTGTTTGCCTCGGATTCTTCGGAATGGGGAGATGGTAGTACCAAGATATGGGGGCGCAGCAAAGACGGCAGTTGGGCGGCCCGCATGGACATTCCTAGTGACTTCGATGCGAAAGGTGTGGCGGAAGAAGATTCCACTCATATGTGGTTGTTGGGTTATTCCGATATATGCGCCCTTTCCCGTAGCGGCATGTCTTTGACGCTGGATAGTTGTATAACAGACCCGAATATGTTGGGGTTGATGTCTGTGGTGGGATCCCGCAAGGATTCGCTTTTTGCACTGGATAATTATGGAAATTTGTTTCTTTGGGATACCAGTACATCGCATTTTCAAGAAGTTGCAAAGATTGATGAGGATGTGGCGATTCTGGCAAGGACATCGAAAGGGCAAGTCTGGATGATCGGAAGCAAGCTGTATAAAATATCTACGAAAGGATATACTGTTATTGATGATTTGTATTCTCAGGGAATTCGCGATGTGGATCAAACGCTTGAAGACGGGCTGGGGCGATTGTGGCTGTTGGGATACAAATCTTTGACATGGCTAGAGGATGATAGCTTGCATGTGGAGATTCGTGGGCGCTCTTCGGTAACGAAAGGTGCCGATTGCTTTACCGAAGATTCTTCTGGGGTTATATGGCATGGAGAAAGCTATTGGAATGGCTGCCAATTTATTCGGAATGCTGGCCTGGGAATCAATCCTTTTTATGATTCGCAGAATCGACGCTGGGCTTCGGATGGTTCTAATTTGCTTCGTGTGCAGAATGGGGTGTTGAATGTTTTTCCGGTGGGATATCATATTGCGAGATTCCAGGAAACTTCCAATGGGGAAATCATTGGCGCATGTACGCAGGGTATTTTTCGATGGGACGAGAGTCGTAAGCAAGTGCAAAAGTTGATTGTGCCTTTGGATACGCTACAATACAAGATTTCCTATCGGATTCTGAGCAGAATGCCAGATGGCTCTGTCTTGGCGGGTGTGGCCCAAGGGGCCTCTGACACCTTGTTTTTAAGCTATCAATCCGGGGATTCATTATCAGCCGTCACACCCTTTCCTTTTGTTCCTAAGGGCTGGTCTGGAAGTAAAGACGCTTTCTGGTTTTGGAAAGGTGGCGACTTGTACAAGACCGCATTAGGGCAGACGGCACTTTTTAAAAGCTTTTCGGGGCGAACGATCGACCAGGTATCAGCCAACCCATATGGGAATGTGGCGGTATTGTTTTCTGACAAGGATATTTCTGTGTATATCGGACGAGCTTGGACTACCTATAGCGTTTCGGATGGCAAGCCGTTTAATGGGACAAATATGTTTTTTATGGATAGCCGGGGAGAACTGTGGCTGGAATATTGGTCTGATGTATCCAAGCTTACGACAGCTACTGGGAATGCTTTTGATGCGTCGCTGGCTTTGCCGGAGGGATACCCTTTGTCGAGTTCGACTACCATCTTCAAAGGGGGGCCATCAAAATCATTGCCAACAAGAGCCTGGGTGGCGGTTACCGAAACGGGAATGCGGTATGGAAGTGCCGTTGTAGATGTGCGTGGAAGAGTATGGCCTGCGGGTAGTTTGTTACCCAAAGGGGTGTACTGGACGGCACACAACAAGTACAAATAGCTAGGCTGCTGTAGGCCTTTCAGGTATGAAACCGCTGAATTACAATTTTTTTGTTGATTTTGAAGGCTGAGTTGTTCATCAGAAATATTTTAAATGTTAAAATACGGTGCATTTTCATTGGAACTGATGCCTCAATGTGTTTCTTGCATGACATTAATTAGTTCCTTTGAAATGCAACACACTCCTGTTGTTCACTCACAAAAAAAGCGAATGTTACCAAAAAAGCCTCGAAATATCATCAGGGCTTTTTCTATGTTTCCTCACATGATACGGATTATATTTGCAATGTTTTTTTTATTACCCGTTTTACTTTTTGCGGAAGTAAATTCACATTTGGAACAAGGGGCTCGATTTGCGGCCGCGGGAAACTTTGACAAAGCGTTAGGGGAGTATCGTTCTGTGCTTGCCGATGATCCCAAAAATGCAAAAGCGTATTTTGGGGCTGCTGAAGCGCGCTACAAAATGAAAGATTATTCTGGAGCGATTGCGAATTATCGATTAGCCTACCGCTGGAATCCAGATATGATTTCCGCTTATGAAGGCGCGGCAAAAGCGTTTGAGGCTTTGGGTGATAAAGCTTCGGCTGCTGAAGAGCGTAAAAAAATTCCGCAGTTGCCTGATTTTGCGGAACCTGTTGAATCCACTCCTAAGGTGGAGATTAAACAAAAAAAGAATGCTGAGGATTCGATCTCCAAAACGAATAAAACGAAAGAGGTCGAGACGAATAGTAAAACAAAAGCGGCAAAGGACAAACAGTTTTCCTATGATGGAGATCTGTTTAAGAAAGGCCGGGAACTTTTTAATGCAAAAAAGTATGATGCCGCGGCGGCTATTTGGCGTGAGGTTTTAGCGTCGGAACCAGGCAATCCGGGGGCTTATTATTTTGCCGGTGCCGGTCGTTATGAGGCAGGTGAGATTGACAAGGCAGAATACAATTTGCAACGCGCGTTTGATTATCCAGAACTTGGTTATAATGCCCACTATTACTTGAGTCTTATCTATAAGAAGCAAGAAAAGGGAGATTTGGAAAAACAGGAACTAGAGAAATATATTTCGCTTTCATCGAATGCCTCCGCGGTAGCTAAGGCGAAGGCTCGGATAAAAGTACTTTCGAAGGCGTCTGAATCTCCGGCTCTTTCTTCTGTGGTTCAACAAGTCAAATCATCGTCTTCGGTTGCCGTTGCGCTTTCGAAGGCTTCAGCGGACAAAGCTCCAGTAGAAACCGAAGTCGCTTATAGTAGTGCTGCAGAAGACTCGGTTCAGGTAGAAAAAAAGACAGAAACGGTTCAAAATACGACCACAAAGGATTCTTCTTTGATCGCTTTTGGCTTGGCCAATAACGCCATGAAACAGGGTGACTTGAATAAGGCTCTCGCGTTATACAAGACCTTGTTAGAAGGTTCTATTTCAGAAGATCAGCGTTCGTTTACTTTGTTGCAAATGGGGCATATCTACCGTTTGCGTAGAGATTGGCGATCTGCAGTGTCTCGTTACCGGGAGATTGTGGAGACGTATCCAAATTCAGAATGGGCTACTGAAGCTCAGCGGAGTTGGGAAGACGCCGTGTGGCAGGAAAAGAACGCAGAGCAACTTCCGCGTAATTAAGCCCACTTCTAAAAATTCATTTTCTATAACCAGAAGCTGGTTCCCCCTAGGGAACGTCAGGTTTCGCAGAGGTTAGGATGGGACAACGGGACACTGCAACAAATTGATTGTTCGGCCTCGTACCCC
>MNYL01000238.1 GCA_001873075.1 Fibrobacteres bacterium CG2_30_45_31
AATTCCCTCTCTTTGCCTCGTAGGATCGACAGCCATGCTTAAAAGTTCGGCCTCATCAGCAATCACATGGAAAATGGCATACCCCACCAAAAGTCCCCCATCATAAGCGACCTTGGTCACCGCACAAGGAAGGGAAACTTCAGCAAGAATCTGAGCCTCACTCCACTTTTGAAACGCGAGCATTTCTTGAAGCTTATATACCGAAGGAACATCCCCCGCTTGCATTTCACGAATCAAAAGACTCACTTTGCTCTCTCAAAATAAGAGGGCTGAATGTAGTTTGCTTTTTGAGTCAGAGAGGGTTTAATGCGGTCAAAAAATAGGGAGAATGGTTGAATTTCAGGCCCCTTGGCGACAATAATCTGAATATTATTTTGGGTCGCAAAATCTAAAAGAGAGGCATCCGAGGCAGCACTAGAATCACACACAAATACTTTGGGAAGATCGGCGGCAATTTTTTCGAGTGTTTCTTCAGTAGAGACAAAAAATTCCTCTTCTCTAAGCCCCAAATACCAATAATCCGGGCGGGCGCGTAAAATTACTGCCGAATGATCTTCTGGAGATAAGGAGCGAAGGGCCGCTAAGGTTGAAATTCCGTACAAAGTACGTGAGCCCGAAAAACAAAGTCCCTCACAAAAAGCAATCCCTGTGCGAAGTCCTGTAAAAGAACCAGGGCCAAGAGTCACTAACACTCGTTTGATTTCTTCAAGTGTTACCTCAGCAAAAGAGAGCGACGAATCCAACAAACGCCCTAGATTTTCACCTCGACAATCCGGCTCATATTTTTCACAAATAATATTGCCCTCTGCGTAAATACCAAGAGCAATGCCTTGCCGAGAAGTATCCAAAATTAAATCTAGGGAACGAGACATCGAAAAACCTCAGCGCTTAATTTTGAGACTGATGTCAATGATGACGTCAATTAATTGAGAATAACTCACCCCAATACAAGCGGCCTGGGCAGGCAAAAGGGAGGAAGGGGTCATCCCCGGAAGCGTATTGGTTTCCAGAGCCCAGAGTCCGCCTTGTTTATCAATGCGAACATCTGTCCTACTATAGCCAGCACAACCCAAAGCACGGTGCGCTTTTTTCGCGAGTTCCTGAATGCGTTGTGTTAAATCTGGGGAAAATTCCGCAGGGGTCACTTCACGGCATTCCCCATTGTATTTCGCTTCAAAATCAAAGTATTCCCGAGTGGTCATGCGCATTTCTGTCGGGGGCAACGCAGGCATTCCATCAATATAGCCACAACTCGCTTCTGTGCCACTAATGAACGTTTCGCACAAAAGGCGATCACTGTCCTTGAATAGAGACGCCACAATGGATTCCGCCTCTTCAATATTTTTTGCAATGCCCATGCCGATACTGGATCCCCCGATAGGATCTTTAATCACTAAAGGATAGCCGAGTGCATCCGCAGTGGCGACGAGATCATCTCCACGAAAACCCTCTCGCCAAAGAATGCGTTGCGCTGGAGTGGGGACGCCATTCGCGCGGTATACGTCCTTGCAGCGGATTTTATCCATTGCAAGAGCACTCGCTAAAAGGCCACAACCCGTATAAGGAATGCCCCAGTTTTCGAGCAAAGCCTGCACATGACCATCTTCCCCCCACTTTCCATGAAGGGCGAGAAAAGCGATATCACAATCGGGGAGCAAAGAAAGTGCTGGCGACTTTTCACGCCGAGTCGACGATCCCTCTAGGGAATTGAAATAATTCTCTGAAAAATTATCTTTCTGATAAGGGCTCAGTTCCCGGGAGGACCAAATCCAAGTACCGTCTTTCTGGATCAAAACGGGGTGTATATTATACTTGGTGCCATCCATAGCACGAACAACACCAGTACCACTGATGACAGAAACATCGTGTTCGGTAGAAGGGCCACCCATTAGTACAAGAACGCGCAAACGAGACATAAAAACCTTCAAAGCTAAAATAGAATAAGAAAAATTTAGCTCTTTTATGTTTCGATGGCTTTATTTTTCAGGGACTCTTCCAAAAATCACTTTCCCAAGTGGGTGCGAACTCGGCTCCTAATAACGGAATCGACGACCTCCGAAGAAAAAGTACTTTTAGAGGAAAGGTTCAAGGGAATAGAATGGAAATTTCAGTCCCCACCCCTTCGCGCGAGAGGAGAGAGATTCGGCCTTCGTGATTTTCCGCGATATGCTTTACAATGGCGAGTCCGAGGCCTGTTCCGCCGGTTTCTTTAGAGTGGCTTTTATCGACCCGATAGAATCGCTCAAAAATTCGCGACTGATGTTCTTCAGGAATACCGATGCCCGTATCTTTGACGCGAATCATTTTGCGTTCAAGAATGACATCCACGCGTCCATTATCTGTATTATAGCGAATGGCGTTGTCAATCAAATTATACACCATCTCAAATAACATGCGCCGATCCCCAGTGATATCCATCGCCTCTCCTTGAATGGAGAGCGTCACATTTCTTTTCGCAGCAGCGGGAGTGAGCAATGTAATGCATTCCTGCGCAATTTCCTTAAGATCGACTTGATCATCGCCCGGATGAACCCCTTTGGATTCATCCAGTTCCGAGAGTTTGATAATATCATTGGTCAAAGCCAGAAGGCGATTGGCTTCTTTGTGTATCTTTCCTGCAAATTCAGGAATGTCACTCGGTTTCACCATGCGATTTTCAATCATTTCCGCATAACCCGAAATGGAAGTCAATGGCGTTTTGAGTTCATGAGACGCATTGGCGGTGAATTCTTCTTTAATTTGTACCAAATTCTTTTTATCGGTGATATCAAAAATAAGGCAGATGATGCCCGATAGTTCTTCACCCATCAAAACAGGATTCACAATTATTTGGAACGAACGACCCTCTAAGTTCATTTCGCCTTCATGCCGTTTGCCTTCAAAGGCAAGTTCAATGGCGTGATTCAATGGAATATTTCTCGAAAAATAGAGAATATTTTTGAACTCCACTTTTTCTTCCACATGCAGGTACTGCTTTGCCACTTCATTGATCATCAACACATTTTTCCGTTGATCCAGTAAAATAAAACCTTCCGGCATATTCTGCATCAGAATGGCGAGTTTACTCCGTTCCCGTTCTAATCGACGCATCTGTTTCTGAATATTTTCCTGCTGGGCACGAATTTTATGCACAAAGGGGACTAACTCTTTATAGACAACGATATTTTCCCCTGCGAAGTCCACAGAGTCAATATTTTCAGCCATGGCCTGAATGGGCTTCAAAAAGTTTCTCGATAGCAGGCGTGCCACAAAAATAGAAACGATAAATATCCCTGCAAGTAAAAGCGCTAAATAAGGATACACGTTCGAAAAAACCGATACCGCACTGCTTTTGCGAATGCCAAGCCGCATGATATTTCCGTCAGGAAGGAGTTTCGCATAATAGTAAACATCTGTCGACAAAGTCATAGACGGACGAAAACTTTCACCAGCCCCTGTTTTCAAGGCCTGAACAACTTCCGGGCGCGTTAAATGATTTTCCATGTGATTCGCATCCGCGTCACTTTCTACGAGTACAACGCCTTCCGAAGAAATAAGCGTGATACGCAAAGTGTGCGAGGCAAATCGTTTGAGTTCACTTTTGTCAACAAGGTGCGGATAAATTTTAGCAACTAAAGAGGCTTCTTCTTTCAAATCAATTTGAGTTTGTTTTTCAACGCTACTTCTAAAAGCTCCCGCCGTTACCACCATCGCGATAATGGCCGAAAGGAGTCCTATATAAAAAAGGTTAAAACTGATTCTTTCTTTCACAACTTAATCCCCTACTTTGTAACCCACGTTACGAACCGTTTTAATATACTGGCCACTTTCACCCAATTTCTGGCGCAATGTTTTCACATGCATGTCAATCGTTCGCGATTCCACTAAATAATCTCCGCCACCCCAAACGTGATCCATAATCTGCTCCCGGGAAAATACCCGGTTGGGAGAAGCACACAGGAGTTTGAGAAGCTCATATTCCTTAAACGTCAATTCACAAGGTTTTTCTTCTACCGTGACGAGATGCTTGGAATCATCTATTTCAATTTTTTGCCAACGGATAAAGTTTTTTGATTCTTCAAGCTTGGGGGCACTACGGCGAAGGAGCGCTTTAGTTCTCGCTAAAAATTCCATGATCCCGAAAGGTTTTGTCAAATAGTCATCGGCGCCCGCATCAAGTCCCTTGACTTTGTCCAATTCCGAAGTGCGCGCAGTCACCATCATCACCGGAATATTTTTCGTTTTAGGTAAGGAATGCAGACGTTTCAAAATGGTGAGACCATCGCTATTGGGAAGCATAATGTCCAAGATTACAAGATCAGGAGTATCTGATTCCAGAGCCTTGAAAAAAGGAATCCCTTCCGAAAAGGCCACAACTTGAAAGCCCGCGCTTTGCAAAGCGTAAGTTTCCATTTCACGGATTTCTCTATCATCTTCCACAATATAAATCATCTTATTTATCCTTCATATCATCAAAACTCGCGAGGTAACCCACTCCGTTGCGTATCCCTGTAATAGAAAAAATCACCCATTTTGCCACATTCACCGAATGATCACCAATACGTTCAAAATACTTCGCAATCATGAGTAAATCAATAATACAATCTCCATCTTCCAAATTATCCCGAATTTTCGAGATTAAATCCCTGCGCACTTCATTAAAAAGGTTATCCACCACATCATCGTAATCGCAAACCGAACGGGCGAGAGTCATATCGCGGTTCACAAAAGCGTCTACACTTTCGGAAACCATTTTTTTTGTAGCACTCGCCATCCGTGGAATCAGATTCAAATGATTGGTATCAGCACCTGGAGGAAGCGTCAATACAATCTCTGAAATGTCGGCACATTGATCCCCAATACGTTCTAAATCAGAAACCATTTTGAGCGCGGCAGAAATTAGACGGAGGTCTCTTGCCACAGGCTGCTGACTTAAAAGCAACTTTAAGCAAAGACTTTCAATTTCTTTCATTTTCTGATCTATGTCTTTGTCAAAGTCTATATTCTTTTGGGCCAAATCAACACTTTGGTGCAATAAAGCATCAACAGCATTACTCATCGCCTGTTCTACCAAGGCACCCATTTCAATAATTTCATTGTTCAGCGTTTCCAGCTGTATGTCAAAATGTGTTCTCATTATCCAAACCTCCCGGTAATGTAATCTTCTGTCCTCTTATCGCGAGGCATTGAAAATAGGCTATCTGTTTCACCGCTTTCGATAATTTCTCCCAAGAGGAAAAATGCGGTTTTGTCAGAGACTCGGGTTGCTTGCTGCATATTGTGAGTCACCATGACAATTGTATAATTTTTTTTGAGTTCCAAAACAAGGTCTTCAATTTTCGCTGTTGAAATAGGGTCCAAGGCACTGGTGGGTTCGTCCATGAGCAAAACTTCTGGTTGCACGGCAAGAGCTCTCGCAATGCAGAGACGCTGCTGCTGTCCCCCGGAAAGCCCCAACGCGCTTTTTTTGAGACGATCCTTGAGTTCTTCCCAAATGGCCGCATTTTTCAAAGAAGTCTCTACGATTTCATCCAGAGCGACTTTGGAGCGAACGCCATGGGTGCGCGGCCCGAAAGCCACATTATCGTAAACACTCATGGGGAACGGATTCGGTTTTTGAAACACCATGCCCACCCGCTTCCGAAGTTCATTGACATCAATGTCCCCATAAATGCGTTGCCCATCCAAGGTGAGTTCCCCGGTAATGCGACACCCTTCCACAAGATCATTCATGCGGTTGAGCGACTTTAAAAGCGTCGATTTCCCACAACCCGAAGGCCCGATAAAAGCGATAATTTCATTGCTTTCTACGCGCAAATTGACTTTTTTGAGGGCCTGAAAATTGCCATAAAATAAATCCACATCTTTTACAATTATTTTGTCCATAATCATTTCCTAGTAATCTTTGACGCCATCTTTGTCGAAAACCAATTAATAAAAAGTACCATTAAAAGAAGCATCACGGCTGTGGCATATGCCTGATCGGTGTGAAGTCCCTCTCTGGAAAGCGCATACATGTGCACGGAAAGCGAACGACCCGAAGAAAAAATACCTTTGGGAAATTCAGCAACAGTCCCCGCCGTGTAAACGAGTGCCGCAGTTTCCCCCACCACACGCCCCACCGAAAGAATAATACCCGCAAGAATTCCAGGAACGGCCGCAGGAAGCACAATGCAACTTACAGTGCGGAGTTTCCCTGCACCCAAACCAAAACTGCCTTCGCGGTAAATGTCCGGCACCGATTTCAGAGCTTCTTCTGTTGTACGCATAATCAAAGGAAGAATCATAATCGCTACGGTGAAAATACCCGCGAGAAGCGAATAGCCAAAATGAAGCGCCGTCACAAAAAAGAGCATCCCGAATAAACCAAAAACAATGGAGGGAATTCCTGAAAGCGTTTCTGCAGTCACTCGCACAATAGAAACAAGCTTATTTCCCCGCTTGGCGTATTCTACAAGATAAATGGCGGCAAAAATTCCGAGTGGTGCCGCCAACAAGAGGGCTCCTATCACAAGAATCAGCGTATTGACTATCGCTGGCATAAAGGAGACATTCTCAGAAGTGTAATTCCATGAAAAAATATCCGGTGTCACATAGGGGATCCCTTTGATAAGAATATAACCTACAAGAAACGTCATTGTCAAAATGGTTATGGATGTGGCAAAGAGTACCAAAATGAAAAGCAACAGCGAAAAGGGATTTCGCTTATAGGAGGCCCACTTCTGTTTCCACGTATTGTCATTGATACTTTGAAGCCTATTTTGTTTCATCTTGCCTGTCTCCGCTTGAGAAGAGAAAACAAAAGATTGATCATAAGAATGAATACGAAAAGTACGACCCCGGTGGCAATTAACGCTTCTCTATGAAGATCCGCGGCGTAACCCATTTCGAGGACGATATTCGCGGTCAGCGTCCGTATGCCCCCCAAAACGCCCGTGGGCATCCGCGCCTGGTTTCCCGCCACGAGAATCACCGCCATGGTTTCCCCAATCGCTCTTCCGATACCGAGAACAACGCCTGCCATGATTCCTGATGTTGCTGCCGGAAGTACTGCGAAAAAAACACCGCGTTCATGGGTTGCCCCCAAGGCGAGAGCGCCCTCATAATAACTTTCGGGAACCGCCCGTATCGCGGATTCCGCGACGCCGATGATGGTGGGGAGAATCATAATGCCGAGAAGCACGGACGCCGTGAGAATACTGCTCCCGGAACCTCCAAAATAGTTTCTCACAAAAGGAACCATCACCACAATTCCAAAAAAGCCGTACACCACCGAAGGAATTCCTGCAAGAATATCCACAGCGGGTTTCAGCACGCGGTGAATTCGTTCCGGGCAGAATTTCGCAAGGAAAATAGCGGTGAAAAGTCCAATGGAAACACCGATAATAATAGCACCTGCGGTGACATACAAACTTCCCAAAATCATCGGGAAAATGCCAAAGCTCGCAGGACTATCCGTCGGCGCCCATTCCGTACCCAGCAAAAAATTGAACACGCCAATTTTTGCCATGCCGGGAATGCCGTTCACAAACAAAAAGAGACAGATCAAAAAGACAGACAAAATGGAAGTAAGGGCGGCTATTAAGAAGACGCCCTCCATGATTCTCTCTTTCCAAAGTTTTGCAACCTTACTCAACGACCGCCTCCCAACTGCGGATCGCTCCCATATACACCTCACGAAGAGTAGTCATAGTTATGTTTTTCAAGGGGTTTTTGTTGTTCACAATGATTGCGATACCATCTCTTGCAATCACAATGGCGTGCAAGTCGGTGGCTTCGCTTTCCTTGAGTTCGCGGGAAGCCATACCGATATCGCAAGTACCCTCTTTTGCAGCAACCATACCCGCAGAAGAATCATTGGTTTGGATTTCGATTTCCACATTTGGATTGAGGGCAAGGTAAGCTTCTTTCAATTTTTCCATCACCGGAGATACCGAAGAGGAACCCGCGATCACAATCTTACCGGAAAGTTTGGTAGGCTCATAAGTGTTGCCTTGAACCACAGAGACATAGCCATTCTCTTCCACTACTTTTTGACCCGCATCACTCAGAATAAAGTTAATGAAATCCTGGGCCAGTGGACTCACGCTATCCTTGACCGCA
>MNYL01000033.1 GCA_001873075.1 Fibrobacteres bacterium CG2_30_45_31
CCTCCAATAGGGGGCTAGAGTCTGGAAGGCAAAGGAAACCAACGGGCATTTCTGCACTGTTAGAGCAAACTTGGTTCCGAAAGTTTGACGGAGAATGGTGGCGGCTGGCGGAATCGCGACTACGGAGTGAGTCAAGCGAAGCGAGGTCGCAAGACCGAACGGAGTAACGCGTTTTCGTCAGCCGCCATTATACTCTATTCACTTTCATTCATCCCCGTTTTTCTCTTCGTCAGGAACGAACTCCAGAATATCCCCCGGTTGACAATCCAACTCCCGGCAAAGTGCCGAAAGTGTCTCAAAACGCACCGCCTTCGCCTTTCCAGTCTTGAGAATGCTCAGGTTCGCTTCCGTAATACCGATGCGGGCGGCAAGTTCATTCAGACGCATTTTGCGCTTCACCATCATCAGATCTAAATTCACACAAATGGACATACGCCTCAGACCGTAAGGTCCGCCTCCCGCTTCAGAAGATAAGCCTGTTGCAAAACGTAGGCGACGAGCCAGAGAAAAAGGCCCACCGCTACAGAACTAAGATCATCGGAACTCAGACCCAGGGACAAATGTCGTGTTCCCGGAGGATTGCTGATGGAAAGGGCAACGGAGTAAAGAGCCCGCTGCAGCACCCCAATCAGAGCCCCCCACAAATAATAAACGCCTAGTTTTGAAAAACACCGGACATTCGATTCGTCAAAAATATTTCCCCGTTCCCAAAGCCCCAAAAGCTTCGCCAACTGAAAAAACAACAGGATGTGCAGAAAAATACCTGGTACGCTCGCAAGTATTCCCGAGATTCGCACCAGAGGGGTCGTCTGCGTCACAGGCATCCCTTTGAAAAAACTATCCCGGAGCATATCAGGAATCCAGGGCAAAGCTGCCCAAATCACCAATACCGCCAGTGGCAAAAAGACCATCCAGAAAAGGGAAAGGCGGCGCATCCAGCGGCACAGCCACTGCACTTGACTTTGTTTCAATGTTTTCATTCCTTTTTCTCCTATATTTATCGTTATTCGATAATATATAATTGTTTTACAATAAAAACAAGGGGGGGGGGATAAAAACTCACACTCCCGGAGTTCTTCTAACGGAGGCTACATTTCCATATATTAGTTCGATCATTGCTGAATACAATCCTGTTATTGTCCGGACAGAAAATCGAAATGGAATAACCTGCCTATACACAGACAAATTCCACACCTTATGTGTAGTAGCAGATGAATAAACACAGTATTCAGCAAAAACATTGAATTTTTCCTTGTCATCTACACTTATAGTTCAGGACACATGCAGCGTTCAGGCCCCCTGTTCCATTATCTTCATCCACTTCAAGAGTCAATACGTTGTTTGTGAGCCCACGAATGCCGCAGCTCAGGTTTAGAATATGCAAAAATCCATGCATCCTATATATCCGAAACAAAAGGGAATCCAGTCCTCATTTTTCTTCCGAGAAAACGACACAAGAATTATTTATATATGATGCTGGCATGGCTTGGCTAAAAGATGAAAAGGAGAATCCATAACGTTCGGCATTCTCTTCGTCTTCCGAGCATTTACCTTTTATGCGGATAAGATATTCTCCGCTCTTTTTAATTTTACTGGATTTGCATTGCAGTTCGGCGTCCCATTTTACGGGGACCGTTTTTCCATATAAAGGGCTCAGATTTTTTTTGCGCATCGAAGCCATGCTGGACAGGTCGATGCTATCGTATTCCGGCATCCGAATGTCTTGCCACATACGAATGTTACTACAGACACTGGATTCCGTGTACGGCCCCATAGTTTTCTTTCCATAAACCCCAAAATCCAGCTCCAGCTTTTTAATGACTTTATACCCCTTGTCGCACTCCATATTTATCCCATTTTTTGCAAATAGAATTGTTGGAAAGAAATCCACAAATTGAGTTTCAATAAGTTCAAGACCATTTTTCTCTGAAATGCAGTATTCATTGATAACCAAAGGGCCGCATTCGCCGACCAGTTTTACGTCAAGTTCATGTTTAAGCTTTATTTTATCATAACTGTAAATTCCTGTCGTTGTTATTCCCCTTAATTTTTCTCCATAATGCTTTCTGAAGTATTCCTTCGCATGGGGCATTCTACCTTTGCTAAAAAGCCTCCGCGGAAGCAGCTCTATTTCGTCAATTGAGTCGATGTGTCGAATTTCTTTTGTCTCAGCGCAACGAATGTCTCTAATCCCACCATAGAAACCATGACTGGTGTCATTATTAGGAAGAATCACATCAAAAACAGTTTCCCAAAAATTTGAGCATAAACTGTCTTTTTCGCACACTATTGAATCCGGATAAACCCAGTCTGGATCTGGAAGCAGTTTTATGTCTTTCAGACCATGGAGCTCAAAATCATCTTCATCTGCATAGGAAACGCACAGTTCAACGGCAGAATTATCTTTCAACGATTTCCTTTCCGCTGCATGAAGACATACAACAAGGAAAAGACAGAGCCCAACATAACAGCATGAATATTTAAATCTCATAAGAATCCCTTATTATATCACCAATAGGCTTTACAGCCATGCGAAATCACTTTCACAAACATCCATTGTTAATTCAATAGCAGTATCAAGCATATTTTCATCAATCAGGCAATGAGAAAATCTCTTGTGTCCTTTCTCATGCCAATCTGCAAAATCGTGTAGAGAATCCAAAACAAAAGAAATCCAGTCCTCATTTTTCTTCCGAGAAAACGATACAGGAATCATTTTCAGAAGGCCAAGCCTGGCTAGAAGATGAAAAGGCGACAGGATATTGGTCATCCATATTCACTTCGTATTCCGGGCATTTGCCTTTTATGCGGATAAGATATTCTCCACTCTTTTCGATTGTACTGGAATCGCACTGCAGCACGGCATCCCATTTTACGGGGACCGTTTTTCCATATAAAGGGCTCAGATTTTTTTTGCGCATCAAAGCCATGCTGGACAGGTCGATGCTTTCATATCTCGGCAGCCGGATGTCTAATCTGATGGTCGATGTTTTCTCGCAGACACTGGATTCCGTGTATGGCCCCATGGTTTTCTTTCCATAATCCCCAAAGTCCAGTTCCAGCCTTTTGATGATTTTATAACCCTTGCCGCACTTCATCTCTATCCAGCCTTTTGTAAAATCAGTTACGGGAAAGAAATCCACAATTTGAGTTTCAAAAAGTTGAATGCCGTTTTTTCCTGAAATGCAGTATTCATCAACAACCAAAGGGCCGCATTCGCCAACCAGCTTCACGTCAACTTTATGTTTAAGATATATTTTATTATAAGATTCAATCATTGTCGTTGATACCCCTCTTAATTTTTCCCCATAATGTTTTCTGAAGTATTCCCGCGCATGAGGCATATGACCATCGCTGAAAACAGTGAACGGATCCAGCTCTATTTCTTCAATCGGGGCGATGTGCCGAATTTCTTTTTTCTTGGCGCTAGGAGGGACCCAACGTATCCTAAATCCACTATGACTGGTGTCATTATTAGGAAGAACCACATCAAAAATAGTTTCCCAACGATTTGAGCAAGCACGGCCTTCTTCGCACACTATTGAATCCAGATAAACCCAGTCTGGATCCGGAGGCAGTCTTACATCTTTCAAACCGTGGAGCTGAAAATAATTTTCATTCTCATCTGCATAGGAAACGCACAGCTCAACGGTAGAAGTATCTTCCGACAGATTCTTTTCCGTTGCATGAATACGCACAACAAGGAAAAGACAAAGTCCAATACAACAGCATGAATATTGAAATTTCATAAAAATCCTTTTTTATATCACCAATCGACTTCACAGCCACTTAAATCATAATCTTTTTCTAAATCTTCTGCACTAGGGCATGAAATGTCATAGGGGTCTATATGCTGATGAGTGTCCGGATCCCTTGGGCCATCCGTATGTCCATATTTGTCGTGATACCACCCACACATCTGAAGCCATTCTTTTGTGTCCCGATTTTTTATGGTTTTTATTTCGGCTTCGTATGAAGTATTAAACGAGTTTACAATTTCTTGATTTTCAGGGTCAAAGGTTTTTCCTTCACATGTAAAATCACGTTCACAAACATTCATTGAAAATTCAATAGCAGGATCAAACATATTTTCATCAATAAGACAATGATAAAATCTCTTGTGTCCTTTCTCATGCCAATCTATAGAATCGTGTAGAGAATATGAAACAATAAAGTTATTACCAATTTGGTAACCGACAGGAGCTACTCTATGATAATCTCTTACAATTTTTGTTTCCACGGGGATGGTAAATTTTGCCCTTATCAGGTTTGTTCCGTCAGCACACGTTCCAATCGTATCTTTACTTTGTCTAATAACCAAATAATGAGAGACTCTTTTTGCCATAAAATAAACCTCACCGCAATATACGCCAACATCTATTCCTCCCTCGCTGTTATACACCCCGTAGTCCACGCCCTCTACCCCGCATTTCTTCCCAAAATAATACCATGAGCCATTGCTATCGCAAATGGAATCGTTTTGAATGTTCCAAGCCGTGCCGCAGGATGTTACTGTTTCTGACGTTTTCATCAATGCCCAGCTCTTCCTCTGAAAAAGTTCTATCGGAATATAAACATAACGTTCTCCGGTCAAAGAGATTTCTTCGTTCATTTTAAGGATTACGTTAGTCTTTAAAGTGTATAATGCACGTTTTGATTTAGGGCTATTCGTAATCCGACGTCCAAGGGCATCATAAAATTTAATCTGTGGTATAAGCTCAACAGGATCTTCAGATGTTTCTGTATCAAGTTGCCCACCATTTTGAACAACCTTCTTCTGTAAATAGAACTCTTCCGGGCACTGCTCCTCTTCATCAAATGGATCATAGCAATCGACTTCCGTGTACCACCAACCCACATTACTTGCATTAAAACCATAGATCCAGAGCCAGTCGTTTCCGCATTCCGAACCGCGGTCATCATTGCATTTGTAGCACTTGCCGTCTTTCGCGAAGCATGCGTTCTGCGGATCAGAGGGAACTTTATTCAGGGGATGCGAAGGGCAAACGCCGATGCCCTCATCTGTCGTCTTTTCACTTCCGGTTTCGCAGTCCACTTCCGTGTACCACCAGCCCACATTGCTTGAATTGAAACTATAAATCCAGAGCCAGTCATTAGCACATTCCGAACCGCGGTCGTCATTGCATTGGTAGCATTTGCCACCATAACTAAAACAGGCAGAAAAAGGGTCCGCAGGAACACTCGCAAGGGGATGTTGCGGGCAAAGATCTCCTGAGGAGGAACTTTGTTCATACGAAGAACTCATCGCGTCTGCAGAAGAAGAACTTTCAGTTTCCATAGAAGAGGAGCTTATTTCATCGCTGTTTGAAGAGTATGATTCGTAGGGGACTTCGCTGGAGCTACTCACAGAGCCTGAACTTTCGCCGGTTTCAGTGCCCGATGTGGAGGAATTGATTTCTGTGGAACTGGAAGAGCCCGCATCGGAAGCTGAGGAGGAACTGATTTCATCATTGCCAGAGGAAGACGAGCCTGTTTCTTCGCTGCCGGAAGAGGATGATTCGTAGGCCCCTTCGCTGGAACTACTTCCATCAATAGAAGAACTAGAAATGGGAGTAGCAGAAGAAGAACTATAAATCGACTTACAATAATTAGCATAAGCCACACGATTAGAAAAACCAGCCAATCGGGCAGCTGAATCAGCTAAATCATAAATTTGGGAAACTGAAACATTAGATGGCAAATAAGAATCATCATCGTCTAAATAACACGTAGACGCATCACAATAAAAATACTGAAAAGCAGAACCATCAGAAAGAACACCGCTAGAAGTTAATGTACCACCTGATACATTATAAGCATCAACATATGAAGAGGTAGAACAATCAGAAGAAGAATAACAAAGTAATACGCGTTTAGAAAAATAAGGCATATCAGTAGCAAATACAAAATACAGTAAACCATCATTAACTCGACAATATGAACTACCAACGGACACAGAACCAATCATTGGAGCAGTGGCAAGTAACCAAGTATTATTTGCAGGATGAAAGCAAGCACCCGGCGAACTTTTGACTAAACAAACATCAGCATAATATGATACACCACCAACACTACCAGAAGATGTTACAGAAGTAGAGCTAGTAGGCTCACTTGCTGAGGAGCCTCCCTCATCAGAAGAAGACGAGGCCACAGAAGAACTAGACTCTCCGGAGGAACTGGATTCGATGGAAGAAGAAGACTCGGCACAAACGCCTGTAGTGAGTGGAGTTTCGGAGCAGTCGGCTAAGTTAAGATTATAAGTAAACGCACCCGTAGCCGAACACATAAAATTAGTAGTAAGACACTCGGCAGTACAAGAATCAGTTAATGCACTCTTCTTAGTCTGAATCTCAACAGACGTGCAAGCATTACAAGAATATTTTGCACAATATGTCCAAGTACCATCAAGATTTAATTTATCTGTAGTAACACCACCACTAAAAGTAGCCCCACCACTACCCACATTTTCGCAAGCATAACGATAAGCAGAAAGATATGTATTAGCATTGGCCTCAGTTAAATCACAAGTAGAAGCCCAAATAGATGTAGATGTTTGAGCATTAACGGGAACAACCCCTATACTGCTCACGATGAGGAGAATTGGCACAATAGTAAACGCGCATTGCCTGAACCACAGAATCTTGCTTTTGAATAGGATACTTAACACGAGCAGATTCAAGAACAATATCCAAGCTATCTGGAGAAACATCCACAAGTAAACCAAGCTTAGAACGTTCAGGAGGACAAAGAATAGGAGGCTTTTCCCCACGAGATTTATAGGTGCTATCGAGAAACTTTTGTACATCGAGCGGATTGCCGCAAGAATCCATAAGAATGGAATTACCTTCATAACCCCAGCCCCCCTTTTTTTTCTTCAAAACTTCCCCCACACCTTGTCCCTTCTTTTGCGGGGCATCCGTGGAAAGCTCCTCGATGGGACGAAGATTTTTCGGAAGAGATGGTGTTTGCTTCAGGGAAGACTGGGAATCCGAATCCGAGTTCTCGGAAGAGCGACACGCAGAAAGAGCCATAAGGCTCAATAGAAGAAGGAACAAAATCTTTTTCATTTTTTACCTCACTGGATTGCATAATAATAACTCCTCACCTGGAAAAAAGAAATTTTTATTCATTAATCAGCATTTGAATCATCTATCAATTTGAAAACATACAACGTTACAAGACTTCACAGAACCAGAACATTGAGCCTCAATAATGATTTTTGCATGATGACCGTTTCCTTTTGTGAGGGAACCCCTGCTGTAATTCGATGCTATGCTTTCCATTGTCTCCCCATGATTCAAAACCTGATTGTGATAATTATACGAACTTTTTGTGGGGACAGTAAATAAAAAATGAACTGTAAATGGAATTTTACTTCTGTAGAGCCTTGCAATTGATCGATTACTAATTAAATTCACCGTTCAAGGAGGTTTTTATCTTTAATCCACTGCGAGCAACCAAGATTTTAGTCAAAAGAAACCCACGTGTTTTGGTGCGGGGCTTCCGTATTTGTAAACGGCCCCTCTATCTGCCTAACGGCATAATGAAGTGCTATTCGCCATTTTGAACAATAAAAAATTCACAGAAAATAAATCAGATTTTCCATCCAAACAGGGACAAGTCCTCCTGCAACAAGCGAAGAACACTATATTTGAAATCCTATTTCTTAACCTATTTACTAAAAAAAACGAATGAATTCATTTACGGACTACATTGAAAACGCCATCCAGTGGGCACTGGCAAATAAAGATCGCCGCGATTATCAGTACAAATGTCTGGCCTTCGTTGAGGACGCATACGAACAAAGTAATTCTTTTGAGATGTTCGGGGGAGACACCGCGAAGGAATCCGCAGAAATGTACAGCCCGCTCCACAGCGGATCCCCAGAAAGAGGCGCCTTTGTCTTTTTCAAATCGGAAGGGCCCATCAACGGCATCACCAAAGAGTGGGGCCATGTCGGTTTGTCTCTCGGGAATGACAAAGTGATCCACACCTGGGATACCATTCGCATAGACAACTATCGTGACATTGAAAAGTTACAGGGAGCAGAGGGCTGGACATTCCCTGAATATATAGGCTGGGCAGGTCCAGATATTTTTCTGAACGGATTCAGAAAACGGTAACCACCGATTTTCAAACCTCCAAGCACCGCATGGATACAGAACCGTTCTGAAAGCCTTCGTGTAAGACCTTTACAGGCGTTTGGCCGTCCTTCATACCGAGGATATAGAGGAGCGGGAGATAATGCTCATTGGTAGGGATGGGCTTTTGGTACTGCGGTAATTTTTCTTGGTAATGAATGAGCGCGGTCATGTCGTTCGTATCCATTTTTTCCTGAATCCAGCGATCCGCAGCAAGTGCCCAATGGAAAGGCAGAGCGTTTTCTTCAGGGTTTATTTCATACAAATTATGCACCACGTTACCGCTCCCTATAAGGAGTATATCGGAAGCGACGTTTTCCCTAATTTTTTTCCCTAACTGATAATGTTCCTCTTCGGACTTGTCCACATCCAGACTGATTTCAAGAAGAGGAATATCCGCTTCGGGAAACAGATGCTTCATCACCGCCCACGCCGCATGATCAATGCCTCGCCGAAGGTCCACCTTCACACCGATGCCCGCACTGGCGAGCTCCTCGGCAATTTTTTCAGAACCCTCCGGTGCATACTGAATTTCATACAACGCTTCCGGAAAGCCATAAAAATCATAGATCTGGTGCGGGTAAGGATTCCCTGTGATATACGTTCCGTGTGTCTGCCAGTGGGCAGAAATCACAAGAACCGCCCGGGGCCTCGGTATTTGCCGCCCATAATGGTGCAGAAATTCCGTATAGGAATTATGTTCAATGACATTCATCGGAGAGCCGTGACCCACAAAAATGGGATGCAGCAAAGCTTCATTCATACGAGACCCGCTATTTCGCGGTCCAGCGCATCCTTGAATTTTCCGAGATGAACGCCATCCACAAACAGATGGTTCACCTGAACGTTATAAGGCAAAAGCACTCGACCATTCTCTTCCCTGAACTTCCCCAAGGTCACTCGGGGCACGGCATCGCCCTGCTTGAGATTCACCGTGTGATCAATAGCCGAGAAAGAGATCCATGGAAGGAGAGAGAAGAACACAAAGTCGTCCCGATGGGCCCATTCCTCAAAAGGAAAATAGATCGTCTGCTTCTGGGAAATTTCTTTAGCCTTGGCGATAAAAGTTTTTATATCATCCTCCATGGGAGCGTTCACCATCTTGAAAAGTTCCGAGCCGGAATTCATGTCCGTAAAAGAAGGGTGCGTGATCTCGTGAAGCACCACCGTTTCACCGCGAAGACGGTACCGGAAATTTTCCACGGAATTCAGGGCCTTCATGGATAAGTGGATCAACGCGAGACTGAACGATACATTCTGCTCCTGCGCCCACATTCTCACGGGCGTGACATCCACGTCAAAGGTAATGTTATAAATGGGATACGCGACCGATTTGAAAAACAAAAAATGCTGTCTTCTTTCCCAGGTATCAAAATTGATTTCTTTCATTGTTTATCCTTATTATGAATAAAGCGAAGCACCTCATGAAAAGCACTGTCCGTAAGCGCCTGATTAAATTCGACTCTTCCACCGGAGACCCCGCGATAGGTGAATCCATGTTTTCCACCGGGAAAAAGAATTCGAGTCACAGGAATCCCCCGTTCACGGGTACGCACTTCAAATAGTTCACTTTGATGCGGTTCCGTAATGGGATCGGCGTCACCTTGGAGAATCAGCAGAGGACACCGCAGTGAATCCACTAAATCCAGAGGCTGCGAGAAAGAATGCGACCTACGGATGCCTGGCTTCGGCGGAAACAACACTGGCGAGAAATAGCAAACGAGTCCGCTCACTTCATGTCGCCGCGCCGCCACCCGCAAGGCGTTGGTGCCACCCATGGAAAAGCCCACCAGAAAAATTCTGGATGTATCCACAGATTTCTGTGATTCCAAAGTATCGAGCGCAGCCTCAATATCGGTTACCCAGCGCTCATCCATAAAAAAACGACTGGTGTCCCGGTAATTCAGTACCATCGCCACAAAGCCCTGTTCCACAAGTTTCCAGCCGAAATCCACATGATGGGGATATACGACCCCTGTAAGCTTCGCACCGTTCCCTCCGGGGAGAATCAGTACCGCCGGAAATGGTCCTGCGCCCACAGGAATTATGAGCGTTGCTTCCATCTGCAGTCCATCCGGTCCGGGAATTGTTTTTTCCATGCGGACACCCGGCTTCGGCGCACCAGAACGATCCATGGCATCTGCAAAGACGGGTAGCAACGCCAACAGCATGCAAAAAGAGAAAAAACATAGATACGATTTATTCAAAAAGCACATAAAATAACCTCAACAAAAAATCAACGCGAACCGATATTCTGAAAAGCCTCGGTCTTATATTTTTGATTAAACTCCGCAATGTTTTCCTGTAGTACCTGAACGCTCACTGAAATATATGCCGAATCGCTCCGGCGGTAAGCCGGATTTTTCTCCTGTTTCCATTTTTCCGTCATCACCTCAATATTCGTGGATTCCGAGAGAATTCCAAGAGAGTCAATGACCCGCGCATATTTTTTTACAAGAAAATCTGCATACCGATGATACACCTCCGCGTACTCCTCCCATTTTTTCAAGGCCTCCGGGAATGTTTCCTTGCAGACAAAACAATTCGCACAAACAAGATGTTCATTTTCTAGGGTAATGGACAGACTCCCTCCATCCTTAACAGACATTGCCTCTTTACAGTCCCGCACGGACTGGAGTACCGTTTTATTTTTCATGATGAATGCGTAGAGCCGATGATCATCCTGGATTCCACCCCACTTTGTATCATTAAATCGCATCCATACAGAATCCTGCCACAGCAGCAGATTCACCTCTCTGGGCATTTTACCCCAGGCCACCCACTCCCGAAGTTCAATTCCCTTTTCCGCGCCTGCTGATGGCACAGCATCCCTCGCCGAAGCGAACACAGCAAAACCTAAAAGAAAGTAAAAGAGTTTCATTCTATTCATCCTGAAGCAGATCCTAAAAGGCTTTAGGTCACCTCTAAAAATTCATTTTCTATGACTAGAAGCCGGTTCCCTCCGCGGAACATCAGGCTTCGCAGAGCTGACTTGCAGCCCCGCAGGGGTGAGGATGGAACAATGTGACACCGCAACAAATCGACTGCGGTACTTTGCCATAGTGAACTTCGTTCTGTTGCTGAGCCTCAACAGTGGCAAAGCGAGCTTTGCCGTTGTACTCGGCTTTTGCAACAGTCGTCATTCAAAGTGGCGAAGAGCGTTCAAGCCGAGTATCATGATAGCGAACGCGTTCGCTATCATGATCGAGGCGCCGAAGCTGATGCCGAAGGCATCAATACAAGCAGTATTCACCACTTTTCATTCCTGCTCTGGCTTGACCTCGTTCGATTTCATTCGCGCAAACCAATTTTTAGAGGTGCCCTTTAGTGATTCAAACAAAACTTTCGAAAGTCCTGAAATGAATTTTTTGAAATATATGTATTTCCTATTCCACATTCACTCAATACGTCCCCGCAAACCAACGGTCACGCCTTTTTAGAAAATATTTTTCAGTCCTGCTGAGCCGGAAATGTCTGTTTCTGAGTGCACAAAAAAAGCACCTCGAAGAGGTGCTTCCTTGCTTACAACAAGAAAATATTAGTTTTCGTTGTTGTGCATTTCCACTTGTTCACGGTCCATCGTGTGCTGGAGGTATTCCTTAAAGTCACGATCAATGTTCACGCCATCAAAGTCAGCGGCATCCTGTTCCAACACGAACACGGCACTCGGGTTATCCAACCAACCGACAACGTCCACACCTTCCAACTTGAGGGATTTATCACCCGCAGCGGCAACCACATATTCCACGGCACTCTTAGCCACCCAGCCCTGACCACAAGCGGCCTTGACTAAAACAGCATCATCACCATCTTTCACAATTTTCATGTCATCATTGAAGCCAGCCGTGCATACAACACTGCCACCACCTTTCTCTTTGGTGAGATCCACATCACCACGTTTAGACTTTACGCTACTCGGCGCAGCGAAAGAAGTGGCAACCAACAAAACCAGAACAGAGAACAAAATCTTCTTCATATCGATCCTCAACAGGTAGTACACCTTTTTCTCAATTTATCCCAAATATATGCTTTATATATTGCAAACGGCAACTTTTTTTTCTTTTATATTCTGGAAGCTATGAAAAAAATTCTTTTCACTTTCGCTTTTTTTTGCCTGATCGCTGTTTTTGCCGGAGCCTTTTGGGTTTATCGGGGCATAGAAGCCCCTTCCTCCCATGATACTTTTACTGTTATAGACATCCCGAAAGGAGCCTCTGCCACCAAAATCGCTCAAATTTTGCAAAATAAAGGCTTAATTTCTTCGGAACGCCTATTTATTCTCTGGTGCCGCTACCAAAAACCAACTCTAAAAGCGGGCTGGTATGAAATACCTCCAAGCCTGAGTATTAGACAACTTGTAGAATTCCTGGAAGAAGGCAAGAACGCAGTCCATAAGGTCACCATCCCGGAAGGTCGCGCGACTTGGGAAATGCCCGCTTACCTCCAAAAAGCG
>MNYL01000216.1 GCA_001873075.1 Fibrobacteres bacterium CG2_30_45_31
GTTCCTTTATCAGAAGCTCCACCACCAAAAATACCCGCATAGTTTGACACCGGAGGAATTTTCCCCACAATATCGCCCGCTCGCACCACAATCCAGCGAGAATGGCAACCAATGGATTCCACCCGAACCTCGGCCAATGGAGAGAGCCTATTTTCGACATTGCGAATGCCATCGTCCTTACTCCCCAGCAAATGAATTTCTGCATCCGGCGGAAGGCCTTCAGCGAGAGAACGCACCCAAGCCATATTCAAATCCATCTCTTTCCAAGTACGAATGAAGACGCGATCCACCTCGCGCCAATTCTCAGGGAAAGCCTCGCCTGGGTTCCAAACCTCTGTGCATACAGGCATTGCCGATCGCACCGAATTACGTTCCACAAAATAGGCGTCTTCCACATAAATTAAAGCGACTTGACAGGGCTTTTTTGTTTTTGCAAAATCACTATTTGCCAAAAGAGAAAGATAGGCTCCGCCACCAAAATGCACAAACAAAGGATTCTTACAAGCAGGCATTCCCATCCGGAACAGCAATTCCGAAGGGCCATCACGCAAGGGACTGGTATTGAGTACCCAAGCATCGTCAAAAGAATACCCGCGACAATCGCCTTGGGTCACTAAGGGTTCTAAAAGTTCGTGCATTCTGGGTATCCTTCGTACATTAAAAAGCTAGGAGAGCGAAGCTATTTCCGCTTCTGTCAACGGGCGCCATTCACCCGGTGCCAATTTCGGGTCGAGCAGGACCTCACCAATAGAGATACGATGCAAGGTTTCCACATGGTTCCCTACAGCAGCGAACATGCGGCGCACTTGATGATAAAGCCCTTCTCCAATGGCAATCTCCACTTGACGTTCTCCAAGAACCTTAAGCTCACGAGCGATGACCGGGCGTTTTTCATTCTTCAGCATCACGCCCGATGTTAATTCTGCTTTTTGTTCCTTTTCAAAAGGACGCGCTAAAGTAGCCACATAACGCTTCAGGGTTCCTTTTTTAGGACTTTCCACACGGTGAATAAAGTCGCCTTGATTAGAAAGCAAAAGTAAGCCCGAAGAATCCACATCCAAGCGACCCACACTACGAATTTCCATCCCCTGCCAATGTGCGGGCACCAGAGAGAAGACAGAATCATGATGCTGGGGGTTATGACTGCATTCAATACCTAATGGCTTATGGAGCATCACATATAATTTCATCTGCGTCGTGATGTCTTCTCCATTCACCCGAATCGTTTCTGGGGTCACTGGGAGCTCCTGAAACGGGTCTTCCAAAACAACACCCGCAATTTCCACCAAACCCATACGCACAAGTCCACGAGATTCCTTGCGAGAACCAAATCCCAATTGGGATAAAAGACGTTCAACAGTCAAAACAGGCATTAGTTCTCCGCAGTCATAAAATTGACAATCCAACGACGCCAAAAGATCAGGCGGAAAGCACCTGGATTTGAAAGCATCTGTTTCTTATTCTTCCAGTACATTAAAAAAATTCGTACCGCATAAAAAATCGTTTTGCATACAGCCACCAAAATTCGACTCCATGTGATATACAAAACAAGTGTGCCTTCTATTCGAGGCTTTTTATTGTGGCACCAATCCATACGAAAATCCCAATTCTTAAACAATTTCACATTGGACGTTAATATACCAAAGGCCCCCTGTAAAACGCCCATCTGATTATATTCCAATTGAATACCTTCGACCACCGTGTGTTCAAAACGTATACGAAACACACGGTAATAAGATTTCATCAATCGCCACAAAAAAGAAATCACCTTGGCATCAAAATGAGGTTCCAGAAGGATGGTTAAGAATTCTCGTTCACTTACCTTTTTCTTCTGCTTCTTTGTGCAAGATTTTTTTTCTTGTTGGGTTTTAGCATGACCCGTAAATTCACTATTTTCTTCCCTTGCGTTTTTATCTTCTTTCTCGCTATTTGCGTTGCATCGTTCTTTGTCTATATCAAGGGTCTCTATGCTCAAAGATTCTTTATCCTCTGTAGATGCACTAACACATTCATCATCCACATCGTCTTCATCTTCGCCTTCTGCATCAAGAATATTTTCAGATTCTTTAAGTTCTGCATCCTCTGTAAAATCTTTCATACTCAATATTTTTTTGTGGAAAAGACAAATTTTCCAGAATGTTTCCCCTTGAGAGCAAGCAAAAGACAACCGGATGGGTATCGGGCAAAAAAGGAGTAGGGTGAGAACAATCAACCCTACTATTATTAGGATTTCTGGGAGCATTACTCCGTTTGATCTGCCTTTTTGCGAATAATTTCTACAAGTTCCGCAAAAGTTTTGGTTTCCAAAATTTTTCCAAATTGTTCTTTATAATTGCGAGCTGTGGAAAGATCATCAATGATCAAATCCCAAGCTTTCCACTGACCATTTACCAAATTCATACGGTACTCAATTACCGTTTCCTTTCCTTTATACCAAACATGAGATACCAAACGGCAGTCATCCGTCTTTTTCATTTTGGGTTCTTCATAACGAGTGCTATCGGAACGGTACATTTCCAATTTCTTCGCACTGGAATTGCGTACCATGCGTTGGAATTCGGACGTGAACGTTTTACGAGATTCATCATTCAAGTCTTTCCATGTTTTTGTTGGCAAAGATTTTTCTGCCAAAAGCGAAAAATCAAAAACATCACTTAAAAGGGTTTTAATCCGATCCTTTTCTTTCGCCGACAAATTCGACTTCTTGATCAATGTTTGAAGGTCTTTATCTTTTTTCTGAATGACCTGGACAGGACTTTCTACAGCAAGAGCCAGAGAACAAGTGATAGCCAGCAAACCGATAACTAATTTAAGTTTCATTTGTTTTCTCCATAGAGATTGTGATACTGGGCGAGTGATAATCCCATACGACTCATCAACTCCGCAAAAGCAATGTTGTATTTACAAACCGCGAAATAATAATCCTTCTGCAAATTCACATTTTGTTTGTATGCAGAAACCAATTTTCCGGTTTCACTCGGGTCTAAATCGTACTGGATAGCAGCACCCTTTAATATAGCCTCAGAAGCCCGAAGGCTTGCTCGTAGGCTTTCCACTTTTTCTTTTTGCGCCGATACTTTGATATACTGTTCTTCTACACGCAAGCAAATGCCATCTGCTGCGTAATTGTCTTTCAGCTTCAGAGCTCGATATTCAGAACGGGCCACTTTGTAAGATTCCCAACTGTCCCAAAAATTGAGTTTGTAACGCATACCAAAGCCAACCGTTCCCGCAATTTTATTGACCGCATCTTGAGAAAACGCATCTTTTTGAATGGCTTGGCGGTTGCCCGCCCATGATTTCACATAAGTGAACTCACCCATGAGAAAAAATTCGGGACTCAGTTTCGCTTCGGCAAGATCCATTTGATAGCCACGAGCCTCCATGCCCGCCGCAAGACGCTTCAAATCTGGATGATATTGAATCGTGATTTGTTTGGCTTCTTCCAAAGAAGGAAAAAAATCATTACGCATGGAGAGTACTGTATCAATCGGGATAAAGGTATCGCCCGCTTCCAAATTCAAAGCAAACCGAATAGCCAAGTTCACCTGACTTATTCCGGTCCGAGCATCAATTAAGCCTTCATCAATCGTATGCATATTGGCTTTTATGTCCAACAAATCCATTTGTGAAACTTTGGGATCATCTTCATCTAAAGCATCTTCCAACTTCTCGTAGGCCTTATCGACTTGAATCTTCGCATCTTGGGCAATTTTCAACATCTCTTGGGCCAAAAGATAATTGTAGTAGTAAGTTTGTAGTTCTACGCCTTTTTCATTCTCGATACCGACAACACTCATCTCCTGTTGGCGTAAATCTGCTTCTGCCGCTTTCTTTCCCACCTCATATTGTCCATAATTCAACGGTTGAACCGCTTTTACTTCTGTGCCAAAAAAAGGACCCATTTTACTAAAATCCCATGTATCGACAGTGTCGCCCCAATCATCAACAGTTTCCTCAAGTCCAGGAGCAGGGCCCACCATCATGGAAATTTCAAACTTGGATAAAATTGCACTGGATTTAATAGCACTAATTTTATTTTTCTTTGCTTCAGTCGAAAAACGTGTCTCAGCGAGGGTGGGGTCCTTTAATAGTCCCTCAGAAACGAACCCAGCACAATCGTACCGAAGTTCGGCGGCGAAAGTACAAAAGACACACAATAATGGGAGTATTCTAAAAAACATTTGCTTGAATTTAGAAAAAGCAGACCCTTATAATCAACCACTTGTCAGTTTATATGCCATCTTTACTTCTGCGATTTAGCTCATTAACCAATTTTTCATACTTGGCAAGCACAGATTCATAATACCGAGTGGGAGCCGCTTCGTTGTTTTTAAGCTTGGAGTCTAAAGCCCCCGGTCCCACATTGTATGCAATAATGGCCTTTTTAAGGTCCCCATACCGCCCAATAAGTCGCATCAAATAAGCAGAGCCAATCGCAATATTCACTTCCGGGCGCATGAGGTCCCCTTCATCCCCCACCTGTATTCCAAAACGGCGGCCTAATCTCTTCGCGGTTTCGAGTTTCAACTGCATTAATCCGTAAGCTCCAGATTCTGCTCCAGAACGTCCTCGGCCTCGCGCATTAGGATTGCCATGACTTTCCTGAGAAACAATTGCCAAAATCAACAAGGGATCAAAATTATAATTTCTAGAAATCATCCAAATTTGTTCAGTAAGCTGAGATCGTTCTCGCTCTGCAATTTTTCGCCCCGAAAGATATTCCAACGCCTGATCTATACGCCAGTAATCCAACGTCCACCGATGAAAGTGTTGAAGCTGTGCAATTTCTGTCCTTAATTGCACGTCATCCTTTGCTTCTTGCTCTAACTGTTCCTGTTGTTGAAACCAATAAACCAGAAAAGAGCTCATCAAAATGAGCCCTAAAAGACAAAGAAGCACGAGAGAAATTAGCGACAATCGAGGCTTAATTTCCACGACGACGACTCTCCAGCATTTCCAAATAGGTGACCCAATCACTGATATTTTCAAATGACCGAGAGGTTGCAGAATCCGCCACTAAACCTAAATGGCGTAAAGGACCAATCATAGAACGAAGTTCATCTATTTCCTGCACCATTTGATGTTTCTGATTTTCAAGTTCCATACGCTGCGCTTTTTGTTCACGAATTTCTTCACTCTGGTTTTGGATAATAGAGAACAGCGTTAAAAACCAACCCACTAACAAAATCAAAAGAAAAACAGAAATACCGGGACTCAAACGCAATCCTGTTTGTTTACTGTAAGTGGCACCCACTAATTTCAATTGTTTTAAAAGTCCTGAACGACGATAGGCATCTCGGCTCGGATAAATTTCGAAAATATTTGCAAACTTTGAAAAATACGCTATGTTTTCTGCGTTATCAAAAAGCAAAACAAGCGTCCCCTCTTTTTTCTTTATTCGATTCAACACATTTAAAAATAACTGCAAATATTCATCATCCACAAATCGAACTTTTTCTAAATCGAGAAACCAAAACTTACCTGGCCCCCCAATCAACATTTCAATTTTTTCTCGCACTGCAGCTAACTGCATAAATCCAAGGGTACCTTGCAGTCGAATATAAACATCATCACCGGATTCTTCTATGAAAATATCAATTAAGTCCGCTTTCATAGGAATATCCCTCTCTTGGAGAGTTTCATTCGCAAATTGAAGGCTTCGGTTCCTTGAGGTTTTAATTCCATATTCCAAAAGAAAAAGAGCCGAATTCCTTGCACAAGATTCGGAGCCGCCGAACGAAGTGTACTTAAAACAGGACTCACCATAACATGAGCTTCCCGCGGCAAATCAATGCAGATCGCATAAGAAAGCAATCCATCTTTTAATACAAACGATTTCACATTTGAATATAAAGTAGACGTCGTGAAATCAATGGATATTTTCGCTCCATTAATCTTAATGGCAGAGGTTTTCTTATCAAACATACGCATACCCAAATCCAATTCCGTTCCAAAATAGCCATTCACTTCAGAGAACGTTGTATTGACCAAGGTATAGGATAAATCTAAAAACGGTTTTCCCCACTTCACCGAAAAAACTTTATCTACATGAAAAACATGTTTATTTTCAGCGATCGTCGCCACTTGTTCAGAGCGCAACAGCACATCCACTTGTGCTTCCAAACGATTAATTTGATAATCATAAGGGGATTTCAACTGCCCCGCATGATCGTTCAATGCTGATTCAAAACTTCCAACATCATTCAACGATGGATCCAATAAATGATCCAGAAACGCAAAAGAAATATCCCCATCTTGACGCAAAGCATTCACCAAATTCAGCGAAGACGGCTTGTAAATCAAAGACCGTAGAGCACCACCACGCTGTTGTTCTAGCAAAAAAGCCATTTGAGAATTATTCACTAAAATCTGTCGATGGCCTTCCATCAAATAATCTGCGACTTCAATACTTTGACCCGTAAGGCCTGTCTGCCTAACAATTTTTTTCTCCGCCTCAATAACCTCTCGGTTCCCCTTCCAACGAACCCCAGGACTTTGAACCCCTTCATTACCAGGAAGGTCGGAATAATACTCAGGAGCCATCACAGGTAGTAAAATATTCTGAATATCTTCTAATACCGACCCCTGAAGCGTTGCTTCTGCGTGACGATACGCAGCGAGTAACGATTTGTGTAAAAAATCAGCTTCTGGTCGTCGAATCAAAAGTTCTCGGCAACTGTGAGAGGCCGTAGGTAGACCTACATTAGAGCCTACAGCACTCATCAAATTGATTTTACCTTCTGAAAACTGTTGTTCAAAAATATGAGAAATAGTCCACGATTGAATTTCTTGTTTTAAGATAATTTCGGTTAAATCCGTAAAAAAATGCGAGAGCAATTCGGGATTTGAAATAGGGACAGATACAGCGGCGACCCAATGTTTTTCAGTTTCCGGCAAAGAATCAAATTTTGCACAAGCGGTAGCTCCCCCTTGCGAAATTGCATCACTCAAATCAGTAGCGACAGAAAGTAATCGCATCACAGAGCCACAATCCTCTGTTGTATACCAGCCTGAAACACGGGTAGAACGACCCAAAGCCTCTTGCAAGCTTTCTTCCCCAACCAATGTGTATTCATAACCTTTCTTAGCAAGGGTCTCTGTCATTCCAATTTCCCAAGCCATAGAAGAATTAAAATAGCCCGAAGGTTCAACTGAAAAATTTTTTGAAACAAGATCACGGTATTTTTGCAATTGAATTTCTTGTAACTGTGTTGGAAACAAAGGAAGCATCGCATCGTAAAAACCACCGCCCATCATTTCAAGATGACCATCACGAACGCGCTCCCTCATCCATGCGGCTTCTTGTGGACTGTACTTCAACAAAACTTCTATGAGACGTCCCGGCAAAAATAAAGAAACTCGAGAATTTGTGGCTTCTAGAAACTGCTTGAATAAAAGGGCAAAACGAATCATCTCTTCATTAGGAGATATCCCCAACGGAGAAAAAGGCTCTTTCACAAACAACAACAATGCTAGTTTCAATCGTGGCATATAAGTTGGAAAAATAGCTCTTTCTTTTCAAAAAAACGATTTTTAGACAATCAGCATGCTACAGATCGCAGCAAAATCACTCTATATCAAAATAATAGGAGAGTTCACAGTCTGTGGAAGTTTTATGGAAGGGAGATGCAATGAAAACATTTAAACAAAAGAGAGCCCCCATTCGGATTAACGAATGGGGGCTCAAGAATCCGGCGGCAACCTACTCTTCCGGGCCTGAGAGACCAGGTACCATCAGCGACATATGGCTTAACTTCCGTGTTCGGAATGGGAACGGGTGTGACCCACTGTCTATAACCGCCGAAATTTTAAGAACTACAGTAGGAAAGAAATTGAGGGAAAAAAAATATTGTTTTATTGCATACAGCAAAAAGTAATCAAGAGGTGGTGATTCCCAGCTGCTCACGCGACTGAGAGATAAATCGTTGAAATGAAGGAAAAGCCTCACGGACTATTA
>MNYL01000207.1 GCA_001873075.1 Fibrobacteres bacterium CG2_30_45_31
TACGCTGTCTTCCACGCGAAATTAACGCGAGAAAAGCATTCCGTTTTGGTAGAAATGAAATTCGTTACAATAAAACCGATAGTACCCTTGCCTACACCATTCAAAAAGAGCTTCTCGCAGCAAACTTGATTACCGAAGATACCGTGAAGCTCAAGGAAGGGATTGGTCCCCGAAATTCCGAGGGACCCAAGAACTATATGAGCCTGTTTATCAAAACTGTATCGCAAAATTAAGGCATAAAGTCCACAATACTCTACTTAGTGCAGATCACATAGTTGCTATCTTGTAGTTATGGTTCTGAATGTTATATGGTTGCTCTTCTTTTTCGGTGCATTTATCGCCTGTGTGGTGCAATGCTTCGTTTTTGGGAATACAGGCATTTTTAATGACACCATTCAAGCGGCCTTTACCATGTCCAAGACGGCGTTTGAGATCGCACTGGGGTTGACCGGTATCCTTTCCCTTTGGCTTGGTATTTTAAAAGTCGGTGAAAAAGCGGGGGCTATCCAAATTCTCGCCAAACTCATTGATCCCCTCTTTTGTAGACTATTTCCCAGTATTCCTAAAGGACACCCGGTCAAGGGCACCATGCTTATGAATTTAAGTGCCAACATGCTGGGTTTGGATAACGCGGCAACTCCTATGGGCCTTAAGGCCATGAAGGAATTGCAAGAACTCAATCCTAATAAAGAAGTGGCGAGCGACGCCCAAATTCTTTTCCTGGTGCTCAATGCGAGTGGCCTTACGCTCATCCCGGTGAGCATTATGACCTACCGCGCTCAACTCGGTGCAGCGAACCCCGCTGATATTTTCCTTCCTATTTTACTTGCGACATTTTTCAGCACTCTCGGTGGCATTCTCATCACCAGCTTTTTCCAGAAAATTGAATTGAAGAACCCTGTGACCATTGCCTGGCTTTTTGGGCTCACGGTGGCAGTTATGGGAACCCTTTTCTACTTCTCGCGCCTCAGTGCAGAGCAACTCGGTGTGAACAGTATTTTTGTGAGTGGTTTAGTTCTTTTCAGCATTATCATCGCCTTTTTCAGCTTAGCGGTCTATAAGAAAATCCGCGCCTATGAAGCTTTTGTAGAAGGTGCTAAAGAGGGATTCCAAACCGCAGTCATGGTGATTCCATACCTTGTTGCTATTCTCGTAGGCGTTGCTGTATTCCGCGCGAGTGGAGCGATGGATCTGTTGATGAGTGGCATCTCTTCTCTGCTGTCTTTGGTGGGCGTCCCCAACGATGTTGTCCCCGCCCTTCCCACTGCGATTATGAAACCCCTTTCTGGGAGCGGTGCGCGCGGTATGATGATCGATGCCATGACGACCTATGGCCCGGATAGCTTCGTGGGACATCTGAGTTGCATTTTCCAAGGTGCCACAGACACGACCTTTTATATTATCGCTGTATATTTTGGTTCTGTGGGAATCCGCAAAACCCGCCATTCTGTTGTGTGTGCTCTCTTTGCTGATTTAGTTGGCATTATCGCCGCAATTATTATCGCTTATATATTTTTTCCCCCCATTGTTCCCACAGTCGTATAAGGCAGTTGTAAAAAACCTGTTGTTATTATGAAAAGAATTTTTCTTTTTTTTGTTGGAGCAGCCCTCATTTTTCTCAATGCCTGCAACGCAAGTCACCCCCAATCAGATGACAAATCTTCTAGTTCTACCAAAAAAAATGTCAAGAAAAAATCGGCACAAGTCCTATCCTCAAATAGTTCCAGCACAGAAGTCGGTTCTTTTACTTACAACGCTTATAGACACTACCGCATTGCGATTGATACCGCACAAGGGGCTTTTCAAACGTTTACCAACTTCTGCGATTTCAATGAAGTTTCAGGGAAAACAGAATTTCGAACAGAAAGTGAACGTTTCGATTTCGCTATGGGGACGGACTCTCTATTCCTTACCCGCAACAATTCTACCGAAGTTTATTACAACAAAAACGCAACCCTGAATGGCCGCTGGGAATATGTATTCACATGCGAAAATAATGAATGTGTTGGGCTCCCGCAAGGAACGTCCATGTCCCGTATTTTTTCCTCGGATTCTATGATTTTTATTGTAACATGGGATAATTATTGCTTTATGGATGCGTATGAAAGTTTTGATGTGCACCCCACCACCGATGTAATCACAAAGACCAACTGCCGTGAAGGGACAATCCAAGCAGATTCGACCCATGCAATCAAGTTCCGCTTAGAATCTCTTACAGAAGAAGGCCTTGTTTATTCCTACTCTCTGGAATCCAAAACATGCAAATTCCACCTCCAATTCGGAAACTGGACTGAAGCTCTCTGCAACGAAGCAAACAGCGACTCTGAATTTCTCGGTGTCGGGTATCGTTATTCGACGAATACAGAAGAATTTAATCAGTGCATGAGAGAAATGTACTCAGAGGCAGGACTTTCTACTCCGCAGCTTTAAGAATCAGGGCAATTGATTTCTCTATGCCAAGCCCATCGCTGTTGAGGCATAAATCGTAGTTTTTTGCCTCTCCCCACTTCTGGAAAGTGCATTTGTTATAATGCTCGGCACGAATTTTATCGCGGTGGTGAATTTTACTCTCTACCTTATCACTTGAAACCCCATATTCCGCAATGGCGCGCTTCACTCTGCTGTTCATATCTGAATAAATGAAGATACTGAGGCAATCGGTTCTATCGCGAAGTACAAAGTCGGCCCCTGTACCAATGATAACGCACGGACCTTTCTCCACCAAATTTTTAATAATCTTCTCTTGCATCAAAAACATGGTATCTGGAGGAGGAATCATAATATTCCCCCAGAAAGGCTCAGCATAAGATCCGTTCACGGCGAGTTTGAATAACAGCGCTTCGTTGAGTTTTTCCTCAATCTCTCGCATGGATTCTGCCGAAAGTTTATCCTGCTGAATAGAAAGATCAATAAGCGTACGATCATAAAAAGCATAACCCAATATTTCGGCTACCTTTTTTCCGATATCACGGCCACCACTTCCAAACTCGCGACTGATTGTTATGATACTCTTACTCATAATATTATCTCCCTAGTAATAAACTCCTGTCATTCAAACTACTAAAAAAAACAGGAAATTGAAAAGATCTTATTTTTTTTGCATAAAAAAGACCCACATTTAAGCAGGTCTTTTTTTATAAATTCCGATTCTCTTACTTTTTCTTAAGCAAAGCGGCAATATCAGAGCGCATTTGCGGAAGATCCTTCGTAAAATCTTTATAGAGAATGTAAGAGCCATCAGGTTTTACAACGTAAATTTTGGGAACATAACCATCACCATACAATTGACCAAACTGGCGAGATTCATCAAAAAGCATCACCATATTTTCAATCTTAAATTCTTCTGCAAAAGCGCGGATATCACGTTTGTTGTTTCCGCCAGAAGCAATCGCCAACGTGGTAAGACCAAGAGCACTAAATTCGCTCGCAATTTTTTGAATTTCCGGAGTTGCATGGCGACAGTGACCACAGGTGGTTGAGAAGTAGAAAATGAAAAGAGGCTTACCGGCATACGCTTGAAGGTCAGAAGACTCCACAGAAACGCCTGTCACCTTTACTCGAAAATTAATCTTGGTAGGAAGGCCATCGGGAAGGGTATCGCCCCGGAGTGGAGCGACTTCTGTTTCAATTTCCTTTTGTTCTTCCATCGCTTTTTTCTGAGCTTCCGCACGCAGTTCTTGAGCCTTTTGCTGATAACGAGTGCTCACAGCGCGGAGAGTATCTTCTGAAAGTTGCATGTGCTGAGTCGAATCCGCACGCATCGCACGCGCATCACGAATGCCTTGAATAAAGAACTTTTCATCGAGTGTGGCCTTGAATTCTTTCCCCAACAAAACAAACTGGGTCCCAAATTGAACGCCTAGCATATACGCAAATTTATCATTATCGCTAGAAGTTAAACTGATGGTTGCAGGATATTTGTTCAATGCAGGAATTTCTGGTTTTACTGGCGGAGGAGTCGGACTCGTTTTTGCAATCTCTTGAAGCTTACGAGCGTTCTCCTGGAAACGTTGTCCCACCAAACGGAGTGTGTCGTCTGGGAGTTGAAGATGAAAAGAAGTATCGGCCATCATTTTCTGCGCTTCGGAAGAACCCAAAATGAAAAGTTCTTCTTCTGCGGGAGCCTCAAACTGTTTCGCAATCATCGCAAACTGCGCCCCAAACTGCGCCCCCAACATATAAGCAAATTTTTGATCGTCTGTAGCATTGGGACCAACCACTGTTTTTTCAACAGCCGTTTTGTCAGTATCACACGCACCCAAAACAAGTGTTATCACTAAAAGTGAAAATATCCTGAATCGCATTATTGCCTCCTTGGCATGCATTCTTTTGAATGCCGATAATCTAGCAATTTTCTATGTTTTGCACCATTATGAAGCTCTCTAAGTTTTTCTATACCACCCTCCGGGAAATTCCCAGCGATGCCACCATGCCAAGTCACGTGTTTTTAATGCGCGGCGGCTATATTAAACCTCTTTCTACTGGAATTTACAGTATGTTGCCGATGGGTTTCAGAGTGTTGAAAAACATCGAAAAACTTATTCGTGAAGAAATGAACTCCATTGGCGGATTAGAAGTCGATCTCCCCGTGGTGCAGACAGCCGAACTTTGGGGAGAATCCGGTCGCTATACGGCCATTGGCGAAGAATTATTGCGTTTCAAAGATCGCAATAATCATCCCATGGTTTTAGCAATGACGCACGAAGAAGCGATGACCGACATGGCTCGTTACGTGCTTTCTAGCTATAAACAATTGCCGTTTATGCTTTACCAGTTTAAGACCAAGTACCGTGATGAAGCGCGCGCTCGTGGAGGGTTGATTCGCGTTCGCGAGTTTTTGATGAAGGATGCTTATAGCTTCCACGCATCTTCCGAAGATTTGGATTCACATTACGAAAAAGAATATCAAGCTTACCTTCGCATTTTCCGTCGCGTGGGTATTGAGCCTATCGTGGTGCAATCCGATACAGGGATCATGGGCGGTAAGGTCGCACATGAATTTATGCTTGATACTCCCAATGGTGAAGATTACTTGATTCTCTGCAAATCTTGCGGCTACCAAGCGAATCGCGAAATTGCAAAATTCGAACGCGAACCTTACCAAGGTGATGCGAGCGCCACACCGGAAAAGGTGGCAACCCCTCACATGGAAAGCATAGAAGACGTATCTACGTTCTTGAATGTACCTCCCCAATCTACTGCCAAGTGTGTATTCTTCAATGTTGATAACAAACTAATTACCGTTGTTGTCCCTGGCAATTTGGAAGTTTCTGAAATCAAACTTCACAATTTGTTGAAAGCAAAGGATTTGGTTCCTGCGGACGAAGCCATGATTCGCGCGGCCGGTATGGAACCTGGTTTCGCAAGTCCTATGGGAGCCAAAAACACCCGTGTCATTATGGATGAGGGATTAGAATTTGCAAGCGATTTGGTGATGGGTGCAAACGAAGCGGGCTTCCACATGAAGCATTGCACCCCTAAACGCGACATTGCCTCTTTTGAAGTCGCTGACATCGCCGAAGCAAGTGAACTTTGCAAATGCCCGAACTGTGGCAACAGACTCAAGGAAACCCGCGGCATCGAACTCGGCAATATTTTCAAACTTGGCACCAAATTTTCCGAAAGCATGGGAGCCACCTACCTTTCTGCAGACGGCAAGAGTGAGCCTGCAATCATGGGTTGCTACGGAATCGGTGTAGGCCGTTTGATGGCGAGCGTTGTGGAAAACAGCCACGATGACTTTGGCCCAATTTGGCCAAAAAGTATCACTCCTTTCCATGTAGAAATTGTAACTATCGCGAAGGATGCAGAACTTTTAGAAGTTGCAGAAAAATTGGAAAGCGATCTTACCCTTGCCGGTTTTGAAGTCCTCGTCGATGACCGCGAAGAACGCCCGGGTGTCAAATTCAAAGATGCGGATCTTTGGGGCATTCCACTCCGTATTTCTGTTGGCAAGAAAGGCCTCGTGAATGGCGAAATCGAATGGAAGCTCCGCACAGAGAAGAATTTCGAAATGGTCGCTATCAATGCGGTTCTCGAAAAGGTAAAGCTTTTCTACGCGAAATAATTCGCAAGGATAGTCATGGACACCAAAGGTAAACCAGTTCAGTTTTCCCGCATTGAAACACATGACATTGTCCACCCCTCGGATGCGAATGCCTACGGGAATGTCTTTGGTGGACATTTAGTCGCACTCATGGATAAAGCGGCTTGTATGGTCGCTTACCGCCATTCTGAAGCCAAAGTGGTCACGGTTTCTGTCGATGGAATTTACTTTCAGCATCCCGCCCCTGTGGGAACTATGCTCACGTTACTCGCGTCACTAAATCGCGCATTCCACTCTTCTATGGAAATTGGAATTAAAGTTATTGGCTGGCGCCCGAATGAACCTGATGTGGAAATTTGCAAAGCTTACATGACATTTGTCGCTATCGATGAAGACAGTAAGCCTATGGCAATTCCGCCCGTAATCCCCGAGACAGAAGAAGATAAACGGAGATACAACAACGCGATGATTCGACGTGAAGCACGCCTCGCCCTACGCGACAAACTTGTAGAAAAAGGTTTTCGTTCATTATGAAACCTCGTTTTTTTTGGCTTGGGTATTTTTTTGCTGTTTGGGGAGGCCGCGCCCTACTTCTCGCCTCTCTTTATTTTTTACCATCCGCCAGTGGCATGCCCTTCGTGGATTATTGGTATCGCTTTCTCCCTCACGCTCTTGTCGCTGAAGCGGGTGTTGTCGCTACTTTCACATTTCTTTTCGCGCTTATCGATAGTTTTGTTTCTAAAAGAAAACCACGATTGCTCCCCATTATTGGTTGCATTATGGCCTTTGTTTACCTTGCGACAAGCGGCGGCGACGATGAACTCATGCGCTGGATGGGTCAGCACCTCTCCCTTTCTTTTCTGTTAACTTATACGCACGCAAGTTCGGATCTTTCTTTGGTGGGGCGCGTATTTTTCGGAGGGTTATTCCATTTTTGCGTTACGGCATTGCTTATCATTGCAACTACAGGACTTGCTTCCTGGATTGCAATCCGTTTTGGAAAAAGAAGCGTATCTACCCCAAAAGCAGGCGTTATTGCGCTTTGCATTTTGCTCATTCTCTGCATGGGGGGCCTTACTTCAAGAGAGTGGTTCGCGCCGAGTAAAATGCGCTGGAAACGAATACAGCCTGTAGCGTGGAGTTTTTACGACGAATGGCATTACCGTTTCGAGTACAACGAAAAACCTAGCGATTATGCCACAGGTATTGCCATGCTTCACGGAAACGTCCAAGCAGAATACCCTTTCTGGCACCCAGTAGCAAACGAAAAAGAACTGATGAAAGCATTCCGGAATAGACCTTTAGAAGAAAAGCCGGATGTTATTTTGATGACGGTGGAAAGTCTCCGCGGGTGGACCGCCGATACACGCATTGAAAAATCTTGCAAACTTCTCCCCAACCTTTGCAAATTGCGTCAAACGGGAGCTTTCTTTCCCAACACACAAAGCGTCAGCTTCCCCTCTATTGAAGGGATGCTCGGCATTCAACTGAGCATGTGGAGTCACCCAGAAAAGGTACTTCTCTCTGACCGCGCCAACATCCAAACCCGCTCCCTCCCCGACATTCTAGGAGATGCTGGTTATTATCGTGTCGTTCTCACCGCATCGGAACCTAGCTTTGATAATCTGACCCCTTGGTTCGCAAAATGGTACGATTATTCCGAATATAAGCCAGAGAACGATCAAGATGTTCCTTTGGCCAATCGATTTGCCGAAATTTATGCGGAGCGCCCCAAAGATAAGCCTCTTTACCTCAATTGGATGAGTTCGACCATGCATGTGCCTTTCACCATGCCCGAGAACTTAGGTCCAAACCCGGATGACATGGGAAAACGTTATGAACGCACCTTCGCTTATACGGATAGCGCCATCGGCATTGTGCTTGACGTAATCGCTAAATCGCCTCGCGCAAAGAATACAATCATTATCGTCAC
>MNYL01000087.1 GCA_001873075.1 Fibrobacteres bacterium CG2_30_45_31
CGGCATATTGTGGATTTGCCTTTGAATCGAACTTTATTCCGGAGTATTCACCCGGATCTGGGTATGGGTATTGCCCGTTGGATTGGCCGGAGCAGCAGAAAAATGGGCGAGAGTCGGGAGATTGCGATTGAAGAATATCTCGCTGCTGCGAATGCACGAATGAAAAAAAATCAGTGCAGCATTTGTGTTCACGGGCACCATCATCTGAGTGGCACTTGGAGTGTCCCCGAAGGGCTTGTCGTTTCTACAGGGCAGTGGCTCTTTTCTTTAGAGTATGCAAAAATGCAAAATGGAAATATTGAACTCTTGAAGCTAGACCTTAAATAAAAAAATCGAGCCTTGTGAACTCGATTTTTAAAAGAAATAGGAATCCCTTTAACTATTGATTCATCCGATCTTCAGAGGTCTTTTTCATTTTTTTAGCTTCGCTGGTGCCCCAAAGTCTATCGACAAAGTCGAAACCACCAAAATCATCAAGCCATTTTTCTACCCAACAATAGTGGTGGATAACACCCTTTTCGTCTTTGATGGTCCAATCGCCCGCCACCGAAAATGTGTACTTCACTTCTGGATCTTCGACGGAGGGCACAATCCAAACGTGATCCACAGTTTTCTTATAGATGAAAATATTGAAAGCAATCACTACCGCAAAAAAGATAAGACTCCACTTGTAATTCTTCTTGGTAAGCAAAAAGATAATGAGCAACAGAAGAAGAAGCGAAACCGCTGCAAAATTATAGTGGATAGGGTAGAATGCTTTCAGTACTTCGATCATGACTCGCCTCCAGGAGAGACCTATCGGTCTGCCTTAAGAGTAAGTGGAGTAACCTTAAACGTAAGCGTCTTACCGGAAATCGAAACACTGGTGCGGATACGTACTGATGGAAGTGGTATGCCGTAAGATGAAAGTGTCCCCATAAAGGATACACTTGCGTGACTCTCAATGGTTCGAACGTTGATAAGACCGTTTTTACTAAAAGTCAATATAAATTCTTTTTTCTTAGGATCATAAGCCGGAGTGAGTGTATTGTTCTCAATAGTCTGCAACGCATCAATGCAACGTCGATCCAAAATCAAAGTCCCACGGGTATCAATTGAAATCATGGGAAGACCTGCGGAATTGCGGCAGGCAAACGGAATCCAAGGCCCGACTTTTTTCGCCGTTTTTTTTGCCTTGGAGAATGATTTTGTCTCCTTCCTTGATCAAAACAATCTGTCCGGATTTCACAGGCATATCGACGACATTCATTGCTCCTTTGAGATAAAGGAGATAGGTGTCGTTGCTGGGGAGCATTCGGAAAGAAGTTTCTTTGAGCTTCTTCGCAAGCGTGATTCCGACGCGTCCACCCACGGGATCCACCCAAAGGTCTGCATAAGAAAACGACTTCAGTTTTAATGTAGACACTAAATCTTCAGTGAATCGTAAAAAACCTCTGATATCCATTCTTGCTTGAAACGTGTTGATAGCCATAAATCCTCAGTTGTCGCAAAAGTGCAATTATGTTGTCCAATTTAATAAAATAAACTTTGTCAAACAATGTAAAATTTCGAATTATAATTCAATAATCCCTTTAACAGCCGCTCCGAGCGTTTTACCAAGTCGGTTTGATGTTTTGGCCGATGTCAAATATTTCTCTTTTGTCATTTTTGTCAGATTCTTTTTTTCATTTTTGTCCTCAAGAATCTCAATTCCATTTTTGGGTTGGCTTGTGGGCTTTTTCATTGCCACTTTTGTATGCACCAAAAACTCAGGGAAAAAGATCCCATATTTTTCTGTAATAGCAGCTGCGATACTCGGTATGGGGTCCATTAATATTAGTTTAGTTGTAGTCTTTTCTTGGCTTAAATTCAGGGCTACAATGCTACCAGCTCCTCGGCCAGCAAGCATTATTTCGCCTCCATCAGAAGCGCAATCCCAAATACCTTTGGCATCACTTTCAAAGGTTTCTTCATTGAGTTTGCCTTTGTTACCCGCAGAGCCACGATAATTAAAAGAAATAATTCTCACTTTTTTGATTGCTAGCACTTCTGCCAAAAATGTGGCGGCATCTTCACCATTGTCAGGAAAATATAAGAGTGTCTTTTTTTCATTTTCGTTGAGGATCCAACCATTTAGAACAGTACCATCGGTGAGGGTACAAGTTTTAATAGCTTCTTTTGGGAGCATCGCTCTTGCTTCCGTGTGTTCCGAAGCTCTCGGGAATGCGAGATGACGTTCTGAAAGTTTCAGATAGAGAACCATTGATAAATAAATCACAAGAAGAATTCCCAAAATTCTGAGGACTCGCGCTAGATTTTTCAGTAATATGTTTTTGAAAGACATGGGTCAATAATAAAAAAAAGAACCCCACTTGTCTTTACAAGTGGAGTTCGGGGGATGGGATTGGGTGTTCCCAGAAGATAGATAAAAAAAATCATATAAAATCGGGTTATATTCGCTAAAATGTTCCCAAAATGTTCTTTTTTAAATAAAATGTCGTTTTTTGAATTGTTTTTACAGAAACGTATGTTCCCACAAAAACAGAATAAAATTATCTTTATTAAACATGAATGTATTTGCCTATTATAATTATCGGAAGTATCTCCAGGACTACTACGAGTATCGCAAGTCGGTACAACGGTATTTTTCTTATAGGGCTTTTGCAAAAAAAGCGGGCTATACATCTTCTGGCTTTTATTTGGATTTGGTGAAGGGACGAAAATCGCTTACTCCACAAATGGTCCCCAAATTTATTGTTGCTTTGGGACTCACGGAAAAAGAAAGTCGCTATTTCTCATTGATGGTGGACTTTACTCATGCGGCTACACCAGAATCAAAACAGATCATCTTTGATCAGATGTCATCACTCCTACCCAAAGCGGTAAAAACTCTGACACGTCACCAACAGGAGTATTACAGTAAGTGGTACTATGTTGCTGTGCGTGAAGCTCTTTCGGTTTTAAATGTCAACGAGAATATTCAAGATTTGGCATTTTTTCTAAACCCGCGAATTACTTTGCCTCAAGCTAAACAAGCGATACAGCTTTTATCGCGGCTGGAACTTATTGAAAAAATGGATGGCTTTTGGCGCCCTGTGAATAAAACCATTTCCAGTGGTTCTGAGATTGCCTCTCTTTTTGTTCATCAATTTCAAAAACAAATGATTGACCTTGGCAAGGCAGCACTTGATCATTACAGTGTAGAACGGCGTAATGTTTCTTGTACGACAATGAGCGTTTCCCCTCAAGGTCTCGAACGTATTATTCATAAAATTGATATGTTTCGCAAGGAAATTGTGGATATTGTGCGCTCGGATGATCATGAATCGATGGTTTGCGAATTAAATATTCAATTTTTTCCTCTTTCCAAAGAGATGGAAAAGGACGGTTCGCATGAGTTCTAAACTTCTTTTCTTTGTTTGCTTGTGGGGTATTCTCTTTTTTGCCTCTTGTGGAGAAAAGGGAGACCTTTCGGGTACCGCAACAGATACTGAAAATACAGTGGCTGGTATTGTGATCAAGTCCGATAGTTCTCTTGCTGTGGGAGTCACTGTTCGCTTAGTCCTTGCTTACCATGCACTTCCTCAGCAAACGGTTTATGTTGAAACTATAACGGATTCGAAAGGATACTTTAAATTTGAAAATGTGGTTGCGGATACGTTCAATTTGGAATTCCGATATGAGTTGGATTCTTGTGTTCCTGAGTCTCGTTTTTTGCGCTCGTTGAGTTTAATTGATAAATCTTTGAATCTTGGACAAATTTTGCTGCAGAAATCGGCTTATGTGAAAGGGGTGGTGGACTATCAATCGGATTCCACTTTAAATGTGGGGTCTCATTTTTTGGTGTCCTTAGTGAACACCACGTCTGAGACCGGTATTCTAGTCAATGAAACATTCTTTGCCTCGGGAGAATCCGGTGACGCCACTCTTATCATTGCCCCTGCAGATGAATTCATTGTAGAGAAACTTCATCAAATGGGATATGCGGATTCTTTGATATATCAAAAAGTATTGGTAACATTAAAAGCTGGCGACACTCTTGATATCGGTACTTACACTTGGAAATTGCCGTCTTTAGATGTAGACACGATTGTTCCCATGTTGACGGGGGTGGTACTTGATTCTTCAGGGAAACCAGTTCAGAATGTGTCTGTGCATGTGGTGACTGATTTATATGGCTTTAGTGTCAAAGATTCGGCGAAATTCGATGCTCAAACGGTGACAAATTCTCTGGGTGTTTGGCTTTTGCCTGCACCGGATACTGCTCTAGTGGATAGTGTTTTCCGGGTGGAGTTTCAACAACGAGGGGCGGGTTCAGCGATTCTCGCAACGGGTCTTTCTAGTTTCATTGTGAAAAGTGAGTTGAATGTAAAAGCTTCTGATACTGTTGACATCGGCTCTGTCACGATGCGTAAACCTTCTGGTTTTCTTGGAAAAATATTCCTGGTGTGGGACCAACTTGATTTTACTCAGGATACCTTGTGTTTAAGTTATAGTATCAAGGTGGGTTTCAAGGGAACGAGCCACTTTACCCGTGTGAATGCTTGCGCATCTATTGTGATGAAGGACTTACCAGCACTAGAACAAGAAGTGGTTTACTATTCTGGCGATGATTTTGTGGTGAATAATCTACTCAATGGAACTCTTGACCGTTCTGGTTATGTTAACAGTGTATTTGTGAATCTTCCGTTGGGCTCCACTTTGCAAAATCAATGGTTCACTTACAGCCCACCCACAATAGAAGTCGAATAGATTGCGATGCCATTTTGAGTAGGGCCCAGGGCCTTCCCCTTGCCGGCTGTACATTTTTTTATAAATTTGATCTCGCTCTGAGCTATGGTGTAACGGTAGCACAACAGATTCTGAATCTGTTTGTCTTGGTTCGAATCCAGGTAGCTCAACTATCAAGACCTGGAAAATCTGGGTCTTTTTTTATGGAACTTTTGGGTTAGGTTTTATGGCTGCAGTTGAATTTTTTTCTTACTATAGTAATCTCTTTGGGGATCGTTGGGATGGGCTTTTAGCGGCATTGTCCGGCCCTGTAAACTATAAAGAGTTGCATTTTGGGGAAGAGCTTGAACCCTATTTTTTGGACGAGGCCTCTTGGTTTGCCGCGGCTTCTTTGCCTATTGAACCGGGCATGGACGTACTCGATATGTGTGCGGCTCCCGGGGGTAAAACATTAGTTCTTGCAGGGGCACTTGCGGGTGTAGGGACTCTTCAAAGCAATGATCGCTCTGCCGATCGCCGCACCAGGCTTCATCGGGTCATTAATTCAAGCCTCCCAGAAGCTTATCGTAATATTATTTCGGTGACAAGGCACGATGCCTCCCGTTTTGGCTTGCATCGCAAAAGCTCTTTTGATCGCATCTTGTTGGATGCCCCTTGTTCTTCAGAGCGCCATGTGATCGAGTCTGCCGCACATTTAGCAGAATGGACTCAAAAACGAATTTCACATCTTGCTCAGCAACAGGGGGCCATGCTTGCCGCTGCTGTGGACGCACTCCGCCCAGGGGGCATGATAATTTATAGTACTTGCGCACTCTCTTCTCTGGAGAATGATCAAGTCGTGGCAAAAATTTTAAAAAAGCGCACGGGGAAAGTTCGTGTGTTGGAAATGGACCCAGAATTTGAAGGCACTGACCGAACCGAATTCGGTTTGCAAATGCTTCCCGACCGTTGTGCGGGTCGAGGACCCATTTACTGTGCCCGATTGGAAAAAACGGAATAGGGACTTATTCTGCCAATTCAAAATCTGTTTTGGTGACACCACATACAGGGCAAGCCCAATCATCGGGAATATCTTCAAATTTAGTCCCGGGCTGGATTCCAGAATCAGGATCTCCGAGGGCTTCATCGTAAATGTATCCACAGACGTTGCAACGATACTTTTTCATAGAATCTCCTTTTTTAGGATGAGTTCCTCAAAATTAAGCAAAAAATTGTCATAAAAGCCACCTTCTGGGGTATTTAATTTATTTTTCCTAGCATGCGTCTATTTTACTTGTCAGTTCTTTGTGCAATCTTATCCCTTTCTGCTAGGGAAGTTCCTGTTCGTTACCTTTTGGTGGGGGATTCTCTTGAACGTGAATCCATGTTTATCAAAATGGCGACTGATACCGTCTATTTGTTGCCGTTGAATGCGAAACAGCAAGAATATGTTCTTTCTCTCTATGCAAAGATGGCTCCTCCAGAAGTGACCGATTCTGAAGACGATGGAGGCTTTATTGAAGAAGATAAAACTCAGTACATCCCCCCTGCGGCAACGTCAGAGGCTTTACCAGAAAGTTCTTTCGTTGCTGAAGTACCTGTAGAAGGGGCTCCAGCAGGTCCTATTGACGATTTTGCTGCGGCTCTCGCAGAACAAGACAAAAAAAGCTTAGCGGATTCTCTTGCTAAAGAAAAGGCAATACGGGATTCTATTCGTACAAAATTTGTGGCGGATTCCATGGCTCGGGAAGCGGCGATCCCTATGGAATCGAAATACATAAAAATATTCAAATTGGATTTTAAACGTCTTTGGAATATTGAAGATTCAGTGATGATTGACTTGATGCTCAAAGATTATGTGGTTCCGGATTCTATCGAGGAAGAGGAGCCTATTTACCCTGAAGGGAAAGCGAACCTATTAGTTTCTTCTGTTCCTGATAGTTGTCGGTTATTTATCAATGGTGAAGATCTTGATTTAGTGACTCCAGATACCATTCGCAATATTAAGCCCGGCAAATACACTATTTCCATCGTGAAACATTTGAAGGATGTAGACTGGTGGGGAGCAAAAACGGTCAAGATTAATGGAGACTCTCTCAACCGCGTGAGTATTCCATTAGATCGTCCCCAGACGAGGCTTACCATTGCCACTATTCCAGAAGCTGTCGAAGTCTATTTTGATAAACAACCTACAGAAAGCATTATGCCGGAATACATGACCGATGTGGTGATTGATGATGTGGAACCGTCATTGAAGGCTGTCATCTATTTGCGTAAAATGGGTTATCTGGATACGGCGATTGTCACTGAGATTAAAGCCTTTATGCCGAACCCTATCAATGTGGAAATGCAAACGGTGGATAACTTGAGTGTTGTAGAAATGCAACGTGAGTACAATGAAGAGCGCACCAAGCGTTGGTGGGGGCGTGGCATTTTGTGGAGTTCTATTGTGCCATTTGTTGCGGGCGGGGTCCTTTGGTATTTTGCAGAGCAAGATTGGTCTGATGCTGCAGATAAAAAGGACTCTTATGATCTCTCCGCATTTGAAAGTGAAGATACGCGTCAATTAGTCAAAGATAACAAGACTCTCAATGACAATGGGGATAAAAAGGCTGCTGTGGCCATCGGCCTCGGAGCCCTAGGTCTTGGACTCCTTGCCGTAGGCTTTGTGTTTGCTTTTTAATCTCCGAGAAGATCTTTTCTACTAAGCACTTTTGCGCCCGCTTTGCGGAGCGCATCAATGGCCGCATCTGGATCCTTGAAACGGAAAATCATGATTGCATAATTTTTTTCGTGTTGCATCGGATAAGCATACATGTAATCAATTTGAAGTTGGCCTGCGGGAGTTGCTAAAAGTTTAGCAAGGCCCCCTAGACCAGCATCTACTTCGCAGGCAATCACGTCTGTGATGGCTGCGGCGAGTCCAGAAGATTCAAGTACGGTGACTGCTTTTTCCGGGTGGGAAACGATAAGGCGCACCAACCCGAACTCTCCACTATCGGCAAGAGTTAGAGACAAAAGGTTGATGTTGGCATCCGCGAGCGATTTGCAAATGGTTTGCAAACGCCCCGGGCGATTGGCGACGAAAATGGAAATTTGCGGAATTTTCATGAGTGCTCCCTTATTATGTTTTGGGCCGATTGTCGAGGACGCGCTTTGCTTTGCCTTCACTGCGGGGAATAACGCCTGGCTC
>MNYL01000052.1 GCA_001873075.1 Fibrobacteres bacterium CG2_30_45_31
TGTTTAAGAGAGTGGTTGGATTACTTCCCGTTGCGGTATTGTAAAGATTGTTAATCTGTTGGTTATTCACGAGATCAGCAATAATGGTGACGGCATAGCCGAGTTGAGCTCCGCAATTGGACGGGTATTTGGCAAGAATTTGCGCAAATTGAGCTTTAGTCGAGGCACTCACCACTTTGGCGCTATCAAAATTGCTACTTGCAAGCGCTTCGAGGATACTTAAACTATTGGTTGTCGCCTCTTCGAGTGAGGCTTGGGCTTCTGCATCTGAAATATCGGCGCAAGCAGTCACTGGATAGTCTATGTCTTTAGGAGACGTGTCGAGAGAAGACGAGGAATCTCCCTCAGAAGTACAACCCGTGAAGAGAGCGATTGACGTTGCTGCTACAATACTCCAGAACTTTATTGAACGATTCTTGAACGATTCATAAACTTCTCCTGACTTAATGAATTTGTCGTAAATTTAGTTTCTTTTGTAAGGAAAAAATAAGCCCCCTCTGCCGGGTTCAATGCTTGGCGGGGGAGGCTTAGCCACTCTATTGTGTGTTTTTCTTTGAATTTTAAAGAATTGGCTCTTTTCCGGTGAGTCTGACAAATATTTCGATATATTTTTCGCGTGTGCGCTTCACCACATCTTCTGGTATTTTGGGGCCGGGATAGGTCTTGTCCCAGTCCAGAGTTTCGAGCCAATCGCGAATGTACTGCTTGTCGAAAGATTCCTGATTTTTGCCTTCCTCGTATTTATCTGCAGGCCAGTAACGGCTACTATCCGGGGTCAGTACTTCATCGATAAGCACCATCTTATCGTCTATTTCACCGAATTCAAATTTGGTGTCGGCGAGGATGATGCCTCGTTCTGCGGCGATGTCACGGGCCCGGTTGTAGATGTCGAGGGTCATGTCGCGAAGCTTGCTGCCGATTTTCTCCCCAGTGATTTTCACCATATCTTCGTAGTTCACGTTGACATCATGGCCTTCATCCATTTTGGCACTCGGCGTAAAAAGTGGAGGCGTCAACTTGCCACAAAGTTTCAAATTTTTAGGGAGCGGGAAACCACAGATGGTTCCCGTCTTCTGGTAGTCCTTCCAGCCTGAACCCACGATGTAGCCACGAGCGATGCATTCGATGTCGATGCGTTTCGCTTTGCGCACAATCATGGAGCGGCCGCGGAGGTAGTCTTTGTGCTTTTGGAGCACCGCGGGATATTCTTCTACATCGGCGGTGATGAGATGATTGGGAATGCCCAGTTTCTTGAACCAGAACACGGAAAGCTGGTTCAAAATTTTGCCTTTTCCGGGAATCGGTGTGGGAAGCACCACATCAAAAGCGGAAAGACGGTCGCTCGCGACCATCAGGAACGAATCGCCAAGGTCGTACATATCACGGACTTTGCCTTGGTGAAATAAAGGGACTTCAGTAATGGGGGTTTCAAAAAATTTGCTCATAATGTGCAAAAATTAGCAAAAATTAGAGGACTTGGTTCTCAGAGTCGTTTGTCTATTCTTTGATGCTAGGGAATTCGATGTTGTTCTTGTGTGTGCTCTAAAAAAAAGCCCGCTGGAGGCGGGCTTTTTGAGAGTGCGGGGAAGATTATTTCGAAGGTTCAATCACTTCGAGGCCACCCATGTATTTGCGAAGTACTTCTGGGATCACCAACGAACCATCTTTCTGCTGGTAGTTATCGCAAATGCCGACCATGACGCGCGGTGTGGCAAGACCCGAACCGTTGAGTGTATGGATAAACTGGTTCTTTCCATTGATCTTGGTGCGGATATTGGCGCGGCGTGCCTGGAAATCTTCGAAGTTGGAGCAGGAGCTCACTTCAAGCCATTTCTTTTCCACAGGGGCGTACACTTCAAGATCATAACACTTCGCGGCACCAAATCCCAAGTCCCCTTTGCAGAGGGCCAAACGATGGTAGGGAAGTCCCAATTTTTCCAAAAGGACTTCAGCAAAGCGGGTCAGTTCTTCGTGTTCTTCGTAGCTCTTGTCCGGGTGGGCAAAATACACCATTTCGACTTTATTGAACTGGTGCAAGCGCAACAGACCGCGGGTATCTTTGCCGTAACTGCCCGCTTCGCGACGGAAGCAAGCGGAATAGGCACAGAGGCGTTTCGGAAGTTCGTTTTCCGGGATGATCTCATCACTGTAAAGATTGGTGACCGGGACTTCTGCCGTAGGAATCAGGAACAGATCATCCTCTTTGTCGCAACGGTACATATCTTCTTCGAATTTCGGGAGCTGGCCCGTGCCACGCATGGTATTGCGGGTAACGAGGTATGGCGGAATAATTTCTTCAAAACCACATTCACGGTGGCTATCCAAAAAGAATTGGATCAAGGAGTGTTCGAGGCGCGCGCCGAGACCGCGATAAACGGGGAAACCGCTGCCCGAAATTTTTGCCCCGCGTTCAAAATCAAAAATGCCAAGACGTTCGCCGAGGGTTTTGTGATCCACAGCAGCAAAATCGCGGTCCTTCGCGGGTATGGGGCCTTCACGAGTCACGACGTTATCGGCACTGGATTCTCCTTCCGGAGTAGAGGCGTGAGCAATGTTCGGAATGTGCATGAGCTTCTCAGTTTGCTCATCATCAATCGCTTTCACTTGAAGATCTAAGTCCGTAATCTTATCGCCCAAGATGCGCATTGCGGCCATGGCTTGTTCTGGATTTTCTCCACGCTTTTTAGCTTCACCAATCTTTTTGGATTCTGCGTTGCGTTCTGACTTGAGGCGTTCCACTTCTGCGAGAAGCGAGCGGCGCTTTTCATCGAGGGCGAGTACATCCATAACATCTACTGCGGAACCTTTCTTGCGGGTTTCTTCACGGTAAAATTCAGGGTTTTCACGAATCTTTCGAATATCAAGCATGGGAGCCTCGTTATAAAATGACCCCCCAAATTTAACTCATTCTGTCGATTTCGGCATTTCAAAAAGTTATCTTTGAACCATGATTTGCAAGCTCTTAAGTATTCTTTTTGTGGGAAGTATCGTCTCCCTTTCCGGCTGTTACAGTTTTACGGCAAGCACACTCCCCAGTCACATCAAAACCGTTCAGATCCATGAAGTGGACAATAAAACATTAGATCCGGTGCTCGGAAACTCCTTGCGCGATGGTCTGGTGGAATTGTTTCAGAAAAATGCAGGCTCGGTGCGCTTAGTCAATCAGGATGCCAATGCCGACTTTGAACTTACCCTTTTGAGCTACACCAACAAACCTGAAAATTACAACAGTTCCGATCAAGTGGAAACCTACCGAGTGACCATGAAGGTGAATGTGCGCTTTTATGATAACGTCAAAGAACGCATGATTTATGAAGGTAAGAATCTTTCTGCCGATGGGGTCTACGATGTCATGAGCAATGAAACGGAAGATCGTCACGGCCAAGCGCGTGCTATCGAAAAACTTCAGGATCTGATTATCACCAACGCTCTTGCGAAGTGGTAATTGTCGTGAAATTTTAAAACAAAAAAAGGCAACATCAGGTTGCCTTTGGATTTTCTATCGCCATTTTAGAAGTACCCTTTAGTCATGAATGGAATTTTTCAAATTTTCCACAATGCGCGAAAATGCAGGGTCTTCTTGCATTTCTTTTTCCACCGTCTTAATCGCATGAACCACGGTAGAGTGATCGCGATCCCCGAAACGAGTTCCTACACTTTTTAGACTGAGCGTGGTGAGCGTTTTCATGAGATACATAGCGACTTGACGAGCGTGGGCGACTTCTTTGGTCCCACGTCCGGATTCCAATAATTTGTCTTCGGGCACTTCAAAGAATTGAGAAACGGCGTGAACGATAGATTCCATGCTCACGCGGCGTTTGATGCTAGGGACAATATCAGAAACCACTTTTCTTGCAAGAGAAATATCAATATCCTGATTCATCAAACTCGCCTGAACGACCAACTTGAGAATCGCACTTTCTAAAAGGCGCACGTTGCTTTCAATATTTTCGGCAAGATAAGCGATCACTTCGTCGTTAATGTCAAGCTGATTGCCCTCTGCTTTTTTGCGGAGAATGGCTTCGCGAGTTTCCACGTTGGGGGGTTGAATATCTACGGTGAGGCCCCAAGAAAATCGGCTTACCAAGCGGTCGGAGAGACTTTTCACTTCGGATGCAGGAGCATCGGAGGTCAATACGATTTGTTTGCCTGCTTGATGCAATGCATTAAAAATATGGAAAAATTCATTTTGAGTTTCGTCTTTACCGCTCCAATGCTGAATATCATCAATGAGCAAAACATCCACTTCGTTGCGATAAAAGGCCGACATCTCGTTGGCCCGGTGCTGTTGAATGCTTTCCACATATTCGCGCTGGAAATCATAGGCGGTGAGATAACGGACCCGTTTGTCAGAATCCCCTTCCAGGACATAGTTTCCAATGGCTTGGAGCAAATGCGTTTTCCCTAAACCGGAAGCCCCGTAGATGAAAAGCGGGTTGTACTTGTTGCCCCCCGGATTTTCGGCGACGGCAAAGGCTGCGCTAAAAGCGAGTTGAGATTTATCACCCACGACAAAATTATCAAAGCGATAATCTTGAGAAAGCGGAACGCTCGGTGTATAAGAATCCCCAAAGCCTGCTTTAACAATATTCGTTTGAGGCGTTTCGGGGAGTCTTTGAAAATCAAACTCCACTTTGTTTCCGGTGGCTTCTTGCCAACTTAATTCAAAGAGACCTTTATACGGTAAAATTGCCTTAGGATCTTTTCCTTGAGGAACAATGATTAAGCCGCGATGATCGGATACAGACGACAAAGTAAGAGAGGCGAACAGATCTAAAAAGACCGATTCGGACACCTTGCTGCGTAAAAGTTCTAAACATTTTTCCCACTGAGGGCTCATACCAAATTTTCCAATACTAATAACCAAATACTACTAACAGTGATGAACAATTTAGCTATTATTGGAACCATGACGGATTGGATTGAGACGCTCGGTAAGCTTTTTTGGTTGCCTTTAGTTTTTTGGGTTGGCCTTTTTTTTGAGGTACGGTATTTAGCCTACCCTCTTGCCATTAAAAAACAAATTAGGAAAGGAAAAACGTGGTTTTATGTGCCTGTGTGGTGGCAGAAGAGTTCTTTTACGCGCTTCTTAGTGACCTCTCTTACTTGGTTTCTGGTGGTTTCTGCGGTGTTGACTAGTGCGGCTACTCTCTATTGGTTACTCCCAATGACGGTGTATCTCTTTTTGTTTTGGGTCATTATTTTTGCCGTGGCTGCGAAATTCGGAATCCGCTGGGCGATATCCTATGTACCCCGTCTGGAGACGGAATGTTATTTCTTTGAATACCGTCGTCTGGTCTATTGGTACCAAAAAGCGGGGAAACCTTTGGTAGAATCGGATCTTAGAAACCGCTGCACCTGGTCTTTGCAAAATGATCTCCGCCATGCAGATGCCAAACATCGCTTTTATCAGTACATCAAGGCTATGGCTTATTCTCGTAAAGTACCTGAGGATCTGGATGCGGAGGTCTTTAATGGCAACTAAGGAAATGAATAGCCATTTTGCTTATGCAGAAAAAATGCTCTTGCAGGTGTCTCGTACCTTCGCGTTAAACATCAACGTACTTTCGGGAGATTTGCGAAAGACGGTATTGCTTGCCTACCTTTACCTTCGCATTGCCGACACCTTGGAAGATGACCCGAAATTGCCCGCCTCTGAAAAGAAACGTTTACTCGGCCTATTTGCTTCTATTTTTGAAGAGGGAACTTCGGTTCCGGAACGGACACGAATTTTCCGTGAGGCACTCCCTGCGGATTGGGCGAATTCCTCTGATCCGAATTATGATTTGAGTTTGCATGCAGAATGGGTGGTTCCCTTGCTTTGGGATCTCCCAGAGGCATTGATCAAGCCCACTCTCTCTGTGGTGAGGGAAATGTGTGAAGGCATGGGTAATTCGGTGGTTCACCAGGAAGCGTCCCTTGCCGAGGGTTGGTATACCTTAGAAACTCAGAAAGAATTGGATGATTACTGCTATTTTGTGGCAGGAATTGTAGGTAAAATGCTCTCCGATTTATTTTATGCGAGCAGTTCTCGCATTACCGAAGAAACTTGGCTAGAAATGAAAAAGTGGGATGTGAGTTTTGGGCTCGCTCTGCAACTGGTGAACATCATTAAAGATGTAAAAGAAGACTCCCTTCGCAAAGTTTGTTTTGTTCCAGAAGCAATTTGTCGTAAACACGGTTTTGAACATTCTTATGACATGTTTTTGGAAGGGGCCTCAGAAGAGGCGCGTGCCCTTGTGATGCAGGAACTCGTAAAAAAAGCATGGGATCATTTGAATGACGCCGTTCGGTACACGCTTCTTATTCCTCGTGTGAATTTACGCGTCCGCTTATTTTGTTTGTGGCCACTGTTTATGGCTGCAGAAAACTTAGTGATTATTGGGGATTGCAAAGCACTGTTTAGTGCAGAAAAGAAACAAAAGATCACTCGGAATACGGTAAAAAAAATTATTGGATCCACTCTGTTTCATTTTTATTCCAACCGCTGGATTCTCACCAAATTTGAAAATATAAGGGCTAGGGCATGAAATCTTCTATTGAAAAAATACTCGGTTCTTTCCAGTTTCACATAGCTCTCATTGTCGTGGGACTGGGGCTAGATCAACTTACCAAGAAGTGGGCTGAGGGCCATTTGAGCCCGTCTTTTGAAGCACCACATGGCGAAATTGTTCATGTGATTGGGGATCTTTTTCGCTTTCAGTTGGCCTATAATCCGGGTGCCGCATTCAGCAGTCGTCCCCAGGATATTGTCCCTTTTCTTTCCCCCACTCTTTTCTTTTTGATTTTGTCTCTGATTGCTGTGGCTGTTTTGGCTTGGTTTTACCGTTCTGTCAAGAAATCAGATTGGCTCAGCCGTATAGGTATTTCGATGATTGTCTGTGGTGCGCTCGGCAATTTTATAGATCGTATGCGCATAGGGAAAGTGGTGGATTTTATCGACTGCGATTTCCCTGACTTCATTATGCAGCGGTGGCCCACGTTCAATGTGGCAGACTGTTTTGTGACAGTAGGTGTCTCTATTGTGTTATTAGCTCCGTTTGTTTATAAACTTCTAAAAAAATCTCACAAGACAGAGATCGCCAAAAATGACGCAAAAAATAATTGCAAGTGAAAAAGACATAGGCTCCCGTATCGACAAATTTTTGCAGGCCTCGCTTGTAGATTTTTCGCGCACTGACATTCAGAAACTCATCCTGAAAGACAAAGTTCTTTGTGATGGGGTTCCTGTTTCCAAAAATTTGCGCATTGATAAGGTCATGGAATTCGAAGTCTTAGAGTTGCCAGAAAAGTTGGCATCCACTCTCGAACCCGAAAAAATGGATCTTGATATCATTTATGAAGATGATGATATTGTGATTATCAACAAGCCTCGCAATTTGGTGGTGCATCCCGGAAGCGGTGCCAGTAAGGGGACTCTTGCTGCGGGTCTTTTATATCATTTCAAAGATCAGCTATCTTCCATTAATGGGACGCTTCGCCCAGGTATTGTTCATCGTTTGGATAAAGATACTCCGGGTCTTATGGTGGTTGCTAAAAATGACCACGCGCACCGTCACTTGGCAGAACAGCTCGAATCTCATACATTGCACCGCACCTACAGTGCCCTCATTTGGGGCCATCCCCGCGACTTGGAAGGTGTGATTGATGCTCCACTCGGAAGAGACGCCCGCAATCGTGTGCGCCAGGCGGTGACTTCTGAAGGCAAAGAAGCTCGAACTCATTACAAGGCCAAGGAATTTTTCACCATTGCAACCCTCATGGAACTGCAATTGGAAACGGGACGCACCCATCAGATTCGCGTTCACATGCGCCATATGGGCCAACCTGTTTTTGGGGACCCCACTTATGAAGGC
>MNYL01000037.1 GCA_001873075.1 Fibrobacteres bacterium CG2_30_45_31
TGTTCAATAATACGGCCATTGCGACGAACAGAAACTACCAATTTTTCGGAAAGAGCATTAACGCAACTAACGCCCACACCATGTAAGCCCGCCGAAACTTTATAAGAAGAATTGTTGAATTTACCACCGGCATGGAGCTTGGTCATCACCACCTGAATGGTACCGACGCCTTCTTTGGGGTGAATATCAGTAGGAATCCCTCGGCCATTATCGACAACACGAATTCCATTATTGGGGAGAATGGCAATTTCGATGTGGGTACAGAATCCAGCAAGAGCTTCATCTACCGAGTTGTCCACCACTTCCCACACCAGGTGGTGTAGGCCTCTGCCGTCGGTGGAGCCGATATACATGGCTGGGCGCACACGAACGGCTTCAAGTCCCTCAAGAACGGTAATGCTAGATCCACTGTATTCTTCTTCGGCCATAATTCCTCAGTTACTAAAAAAGAAAAGTCGCAACTTATATAAATCGAACGCTCTTAACGGCGGCTTTGTCTAAGAGAGTATTGCACCGATCAATAATAGCTTTTTTTTGGTACTCCAACTCATTTTTCCAAGCTGCATTGGAGGCTTTTAAGATTAATACGGAGTCCTTTAGATCTATAAGTTTTACGCGCTTCGCAAGGCTTTCCCCTAGGATGCTCTCGAATTGTTCAGAGAGGGTAAAAAAGTCCATTTTGGGGGCTAAAGCAGAGCCTTTAAAAAAGCGTTCCAAGAGGATAGAAACATCCGTTGGCCTTGGGGCATTACGACGAGAAATGGACATAGAAATTAAACCAGCAAAAGCTTGGAGAGAATAAATCCACCAATGAGAATACTCGTCATGCCGGCCACCACCGTGGCTTTGGTACTTTTGCCCACTCCTTCGGCACCATTATGGGTTGTGTAGCCGAAGAAACACGCATAACTAGCGATAAAGTAACCGTAAAGAACAGCCTTAATAAGGCCCACCACAAAGTCCCAATCTTGATAGAACATCCGAACGCCATAAAAGAAGACGTGCCAAGAGACTTCTTTGTAAAGAAAAGCGACTACAAAGCCACCGAGAATGCCCACAAAAATACTGATAATGGTAAGAATGGGAAGCATGATCACATTTGCAATCAGACGAGGGGCAAGCAAATATTTGAATGGGTTTAATCCCAAAACTTTGTAAGCATCCAACTGTCCCGTCACTGCCATGGTGCCTAATTCAGAACACATAGAGGCACCGACACGACCAGCAAGAACCATTGCGGTTAAAATAGGACAGAGCTCAACCATCACTGATTTCCCGACCGCCATACCTACGAAAACCAATGGAATCATATCCGCAAATTGATAGCAAAGTTGCCAAGCCATAATGGCCCCCGTAGCAACCGATGCGGCAAAAACCACAGGAATACTGGTGACTCCCATGAGGTACATCTGTTCAATAGTCGTGTGAAGATTTTTAAAAGACCCAGGAATGTTTTTAAATAATTCCCACATAAATGTGATGTAGTTCAATACCACTTGGAAAAACTTGCGGACATAATGTCCCAAGCTTTCCGCAGCAGTATCGATCAGATGAACTACAAGCGTCATCAAGAGTCCTATTTCTTCTTGGTCTTTGCATTACCATTCGAATTCTTGGTGGGCGCACTGATCGCTTTTTTATAAAGCTTCGTATCGGAAAGGTATTTAATCGCTTCGTTAACCTGATCATCAGACTTCAGAGTGAATGTCGTACTAACGGAATCTCCTGCGATGGCAGTCAACAATTCTCGTTTGATCCCATCCATGATGTACTTCTTATTCTCTTCGAATTGGGCGTCACGACGGCTTTCAAGAGCGGATTTCATTTCTTTGATGCGGCGCGCGAGTAAAGTATCGGCGATCGTTTTTGAAGAATCACCCATATAATTTTGTTCTTTGAGAATCGCATCTTCAAGAATGTCTGTGGTGGCAAGAGCGTTGCTTTTCACTTTTGTGAAATTTGTGTCCTTGTTACAAAAAGCCTTAAACTGCTTGAATAGAGAATCGGGAACTTCCCAATTGAGGTCGATCTTTGCGCCCGAGGCTTCTAACGAAGGCCGGATTTTCACCGCAAATTTGAAATACATGGCCATACGTTCCTGGACTTGGACGACCCAAGGGAGCGGGGAAAGCTCAATATCAATGTCCGGGGTAATACCACCTCTACCAAACATTTTACGGCCAGCGTTGGTTACAAAAGTATCAACAACCGTTGTATCCTTTTTAAGAGAGTCTGCTTCTTCAGATTCTTCGTTTTCGCGAAGAGTAAGTCCCTTAATCCCGTTCTCCGGTTTGTTGATACAACGACCGAAAGGTAAGTAGTAGAATGCGGTGGTTAGTTTAAGTGCGTGACCTTGATTGTCCAAAGGGAAAATCGTTTGCACAGAACCTTTACCAAAAGAAGTCTTTCCAATAATTAAACCGCGGTCCCAGTCCTGGATGGCGCCAGCTACAATTTCAGAAGCGCTCGCGGACCCTTGGTTCACGAGGACTACCAGGGGAACATTGGGGGAAAGAATACCATCGCGACGGGCGTGGCTTTCTGTTTTTTGTGTACGGCCACGAGTACTCACAATGACGTTGCCTTTCTTCAAGAAGAGCTCGCCGATTTCAATCGCTTGATTTAAGAGTCCACCAGGATTGTAACGTAAATCAATAATCAGTTCTTTCATGCCTTGCGCTTGCAATTTGCGAATAGCGTCTTCGACATCATTTGTGGTTTTGAGAGAGAAGGACGCGATCTTAATATAACCGATATCTTTGGTGAGCATTCCACTAAAGGGGACTGCGTGAACAACGATTTTTGCACGGGTAATGGTGAAATCCATGAGCTCTGCCACACCCTCGCGTTCAATGGCAACAGTAACATCGGTACCTACTTTGCCGCGCAGTTTGCTTACTGCTTCGTCCGAAGTGATTCCCTTTGTGTCTTTGCCATCGATTTTCATAATGCGATCACCCGCGCGAATACCGAGGTTGAAGGCGGGGGTTCCTGTCATCGGTGAAATCACTGTCAGAATATTATCGCGGATGCTGATGGTGATACCAACGCCGCCGAATTCCCCATCCGTCGAAACCTTCAAATCTTCGTAGTCTTTCGGCCCATAAACAGCCGTGTGAGGATCCAGAATATTGCGAATCCCTTGTACAGCCGCTTCTGAAAGTTCTGCGGGGTCCACATCTTCCACATACTTGATGTTTACTTCGGAAAGCACTTTATTGAGGCGAGAGAGTTCTTCGTAGAAATCTGCAGGAGGGTCATTTTTTTTTGTCGCCGTAGCAAAGGCTAATCCACAGACTAATCCACAGACAATCCCTATAATGCTAAGGGTGCGAATAAAAGTACGAGAAAAAGGCAAAAATTTTTTCATAGAGAGAAAAATACAATTTCCTGTTGGTCGCGCGGGCGAAAAAAGGAAAAAACCCGGCTTTTTGAGCCGGGTTTTTAGGATTCTAGGAGAGAGAGAAAAAAAAGGTCACAAATCAGGCCGCATGGCCGATAATTCTACCTACTTCTGAGGTGCGAAGCTTTGCTAATGCGTTTTCTTTTACCTGGCGTACGCGTTCTTTCGAAAGGCCCACCATGGTCCCGATTTCTTTAAGATTTAAGTCCGCATCTACATCAAGTCCGTAATAGAGTCCAATGACTTTATTTTCTTGATCGGTGAGACTTTCTTGAAGGAGGTTCGCTATTTTTTGCGTTTGATTTTTTTGCAAAGCTAGCGCATCGGAACGTTCACCACTATCAGCAATACAATCGCCCAATGTCATTTCGCCGTCTTCGCTTACCGGGGAGTCGAGGGATGCCGCGCGGTTTCCCATCATCAAAATATTTTCAATCGCTTTCCCTTTATAACGGCTTGCTTCAGAGAGGCTTTCGGGGTCAATGGTCATTTGTCCGCCCACAACCTGGCGAGTCTTGGAACCTAAACGATTAAATCTGCGGAGGACCAATTCCTTTTCTGCACTAATGCGTACTAAACGAGCCTTCTCGGAAATAGCGCGGGTGATGTTCTGGCGAATCCACCATACGGCATAGCTAATAAACTTGATTTTCTGATTCGGATCAAAACGTTTGGCCGCTTCAATAAGCCCCATGTTTCCTTCGTTGATGAGTTCACTCACATCAAGCCCTTGGCCTTTATAAAGGTTCGCTATGTTCACCACGAATTTCAGGTTGGATTTAACCAAAAGGTTAAGCGCAATGCGGTCCCCTTTGGAAGAGCGCTCAATAAGCATTTTTTCTTGTTCACGGGAGAGGAGCGGATATTTGGCAATGTCATTAAGGTATTGGAAATAAATCGAACTCATGATCACCTCGTTTACGTTAGTCTTGTTAATCGGTTACAGAATGAAATCTATTTCCAGAACCAAAGTCAAGTGTCAGAGAGAGAACCTCGGGACGCAAAAGTTGTATCGGTCTTTTGTCGGAGAATATGTGGGTTTTGTCAAAATTGTGTCATAGGGGCCTTTTTTGGGGCTATATTAAGGTTATGACTAAAGATATTGCGCACAAAAGCAAGCCGAGCAAGCCAACCTTCGGATTCGAAGACAAAAGACTACATGCTTTTCTGCATGAATATGAACTTATTAATTTGGATAAGTTTGGAATATTCACCAAACCAATTCCGAGTTTTGTGCCTGCATTGCTTGCGTGGATCTTTTTCTTGGTTTTTCCCCTGATTTTACTTATCGATTGGAAATCAAGGCCTGTAGAAATTGTAGGTGATGATATCGTGCGTCTGTATCTTCCGATTTTTTTCGCTGCGATTATCTTTGGCATGAATCAGCGTTTCTTAATTGTGAAACTCTTTTTTAGGCGAAAAATTAAGTCTTATATCGGGGCCAATTTATTGTTGATTATTTTCATTATAGGGCTTCGGGAATTAATACTTAATATATTACTTCAATCTCCTAATGGCAGTCTCTATTCTATATATATCAAGGGCGAGGCGGGATATCGGCTTGGAACTATTATTCTTTCAATTGTTGCTTTTCTGCTTTTTACCTTGATTATTTGTCTTCTGAATATTTCGTTCCGTGTGAGCGCGAATCATACGCGTTTTGCCTATTGGGTACGGCAGAAGCAAAATGAAATTTTGCAATCGGATCTTGCTTTTTTAAAAATGCAATTGAGTCCTCATTTTCTCTTTAATACCCTGAATAACATTGCAGCACTGATGGATATCGATGTAAAAAAAGCGCAGAATGGAATTTTGCAGATTTCCTCTTTGTTGCGGACGATTCTTTATGAAACCAAGGACGATATGATTTCGCTGAAGTCCGAGGTGATGATTCTTGAAAAATATATTGAACTCGAAAAATTGCGTTTTGGTTCTAATGTGAATTGCCAGATAGAAGTTTCTCTAGAAAATGATCAAATAGAGATCGTCCCTCTTTTACTGATGCCTTTAGTGGAAAATGCAGTAAAACATGGTGTGCACCCTATTCACCCCAGTAAAATTTTCATTCGTATTGAAGAAAAAAATAGGCATTTACTGTGCCGCGTTGAAAATTCAATGTTTCCGAGAAAAAACAGTCCAGGAAACGTGGGTGGCATAGGTTTATCCAATATGCAAAAAAGACTGGACTGCTTTTATCCGAATCGTTATAAATACAAAATTGCTCGCGAAGGTGAAATGTATTTTTCTTCTCTGGAAATCGATTTGTCGTGAGAGAGAAAACAAAAACACCCCGACTTTGAAAGCCGGGGTGTTTTTTAATCAACCCTTGATTTAGGCGGCAGCCTTCACTTGCTTGACGACGGCAGCAAATGCTTCCGGATCGGCAACGGCCAAATCAGCGAGAACTTTGCGGTTCATCTTGATGTTGGCTTTACTGAGCAAATGAATGAATTGGCTGTAGCTAACGCCATGTTCGCGGACTGCTGCGTTAAGGCGAGTGATCCACAATTTGCGGAAATCACCTTTCTTATCACGGCGGTGAGCGTAGGCGTATTGACCAGCATGAGCAACTGCGTCAATAGCAAGACGAATATTCGACTTGCGACGACCGTAGTAGCCTTTAGCGGCCTTGAGGATGTTTTTACGACGTTCGCGAGAAGGAACTCTGGATTTTGAGCGTGGCATATCTTACTCTCCTTATTATGCGATGACAAGCAAACGCTTGACATGATATAGGTCACATTTTTTAATGAGTCCGCCTTTGCGAAGATTGCGCTTGCGCTTGGTGCTCATCTTGGTAAGAATATGGCGCATTCCAGCGTGCTTAAACTTGACGTGGCCAGAGCCAGTCACGCGAAAGCGCTTCTTGGAACCGCTATGGGTTTTCATCTTAGGCATTTTTACCTCGTAGGTTTAATTTGAAGTCTCACCTGCTGCCATGGGCTCGGTTGCGGACTTATCAGGTGCAGGTTTTTGAATCTGCACCTTTTTTGGACCGTAGATAGAAAGCATGGTATTGCCTTCCATTCGCGAATCCATTTCTAATTCGCCAACATCAGCGAGATCAATTTTTGCTTGATCCATGAGTCGACGACCGTAATCCATGTGGGCCATTTCGCGCCCACGGAATTGCATAATCAAACGGACTTTCATCCCATCTTGAAGGAAGTCCTTCGCTTGCTTCATCCTGTATTGGTAGTCGTTGGTTGCTGTTTTCGGATGAAGTTTAATCTCTTTGAGCTTAACAATGTGCTGCTTGGCTTTCGCAGCCTTTGTGCGCTTTAGTTGCTCAAAACGGAATTTTCCGTAATTCATGATACGACAAACAGGGGGCTTAGCATTAGGGGAAACCTCCACCAGGTCCAGTTCGGCCTCTTTGGCCATCTGCAAAGCCTTATAGGTTTCGATCACGACCTGTTCTCCATCTTCCTTGACTAAACGGATGGGCGAGACGCGAATATCTTCGTTAATTCGGGTACCATCTGTAGGACGGTTCGGTAATTGACGACTGCGGGGGTTTTGTAACAAGCTAAGCTACCTCTTTGGAAAAACATTAAATTTTGAACCACAAATGTAGCAAGATGAAAAAAATCCTTCAACATCTCAAAGACCCCCCTGTGGGGAATATGTGTCTTTTTGTATAATTGTGCCACGCGCGGCGGTAGCTCAATGGTAGAGCTTTAGCCTTCCAAGCTAATGGTTGCCGGTTCGATCCCGGTCCGCCGCTTTAAAAAGCCCTGTTTTACAGGGCTTTTTTTGTGTAGACATCCAAATAGTCTGTTGAGGACTTTAGATTGGAACAAGAGTCATTTATTTCTATTCAGAGCATAAACACGTCGACTCGATAGAACGTTTTGTTCTTTTAAAAAGGGGTGAATCATTGAAGATACTGACGTTTATGGTGACTTAAAATTTTTTGACAAAGAAAAAGCTGGACAGCGTGAATTATTACAGCCATGAAAAATAGTTGTTCTTGAATAGTTTATCCTAGATCTGCAAGGATACGATCCATAATTTCTTCGGCATTATAGGTGGCTGCTTTTTTGAGTGTCGCCGCATACATGTTCCCCCAAGAACCTTGTTGGATTTTTTCCACTATCGCTGTAGCAAGCGACTCCGCGTTTTGCGCGAGTAATCCGTCCACCCCATGCGAGATAATGTCCTTGGGGCCTTTGCTATCATAGGCAGCGACCGGGAGCCCACAGCTCATGGCTTCTGTCACTACGCATCCAAAGGTATCGAAACGACTCGGCAACAAGAGCATATCCACTTCAGAGTATATCTTTGGTAAAGCCGTGTGATCCACCCAGCCCAAAAACTCAGCCTCAGGCAAAAGCGATTTTAACTTTTCTTCGGCGACACCCGTGCCTGCGATTTTAAGTTTCGCTTGGGGAATTGTCTCCTGGATTTTATGGAGAATGAGAGGAAGTTCCAAAACGCCCTTTTCTTCGCTCAAGCGCCCCACAAAGAGGAACACCGGAGCTTGGGGGTCCAATAG